>NZ_CAUDSG010000008.1:0-54773 GCF_958451995.1 Candidatus Avelusimicrobium alvi | reverse complement strand
TTGAAGTGAAATTGATTACGCCAGTGGCTATGGAAGAAGGCTTGCGCTTCGCGATTCGCGAAGGCGGTCACACGGTGGGTGCCGGCGTTGTTACCAAAATTATTGAGTAACACAACTGTACTTAACTGACGGTTTACGCACAAGGGATAAGAAAGAAATTTCTTATCCCTTGCTCGTTATACGGGCAACCATTTTCCATATTTGGCTAAATTTGTGTTCCCTTGCCTCTCGGCGTACCTTACAGTACTTCCTCGGGCAACTGGCAACGCAAATTTAGCGCAAATCTGAAAAATCAGCCAATGCTATGCAAAGTTATTCTAACCTGCACGGCACCTGAATAACGGCTGTTGTTATCTTACGATTCACGCACAAGGGACGAAAAATTTTTCGTCCCTTGTTGCTTTTTAGGATAAACAATTTTTCAAAAGGTTTTCCTTACTTTTTGTGCCGACAAAAAGTAACAAAAAACTCGCCGCTCGGGCTCCATAAAAAGCAGTTCTCGGCGGGAAATTTTATAACTCGCTGTGCTCGGACAATAAAATTTCTCATCCGCAAAGAACGCTTTTTATAAGCGGAGCAAAGGGCGGCAAAACAGCTAAAATGGCGTTTTTTCAAGTTGAAATAATGCCCTTATTATTGGGGGGTTTTGCGCGTTTGGTAAGATTAATTAATCCGACTAATATTCGACCCCTAGACTTACTAAAGATTTACAGATATCTTTGCCTTGTTCTGTGTCTGCGGAGCAAACTAAACAGTTTTCTCCGTCGTAAGAAGAAGGGTAGCATCGAAATAAAGAGTAAAGGGTTTCCTCGTCTATGTTTCCCGTGCATTTCTCTTTACATCGGAATGCAGTTGCGCCTGTGTTATCATCTTTGGTCAAATAGAGAAAGTTGTTTGTTACATACATAGGGCCACAACACCCCGAATCCTTCCAGTAGCCGCCAGATAAAGAAATATCCCAGTTTTCTGGATATGCATATATCTCGTCGGTGCCATAAACACCACTACTTAACATAGTTGTTTCCACAGCATTGACAATGCTGTTGGTAATAGAAAGCGCCTCCGTTGCGCGTGCCTTTTCCACCGCTTTTTGGTATTGCGGCAACGCTACAGAGGCCAAAATCCCGATGATGAGTACTACTACCAAAAGTTCAATCAACGTAAACCCTTGGCGAAGATTTAATGTATAGCTGTTGTTCATAAAGGCTCCTTGTTGTCTTTGGAACCCGAACAAAAACGGCTGTTCATATTGCGCCAGAGCAAGTACCGCAAATATAAACAGCCGTAGTCTGCCGCCACTCGGGCGGCAAACATTCGGCACAAGACAGAGGGGTTATAAGGCCCTCAGTCCTGCGCCTCTAATCGGCTGTTTTTGGACTTGCTCTGGATTACTTTATGTAATGCCGCCGTGTTCTGCACACGGTTCCAAAAACAGATAAAATTGTGTACTACGGTTCTATTATAATAAATTTGGCGGGAATATAGAATTTGATATAATATCCTATACCACGGAGGAACCGAAATATGAATATCAAACTGTTGGGGTTATTGGGCGCGGCCGTGTTGTTCGCCGGATGCACCAAAACGGCGGAAGTGAAAACTCCCGTCAATATGAAAGCTAAAAATTACGCCGAAGCGTTGCGGTCGGCCGATAAGTCCTGCAAAGTGGACGAGGACTGCACCTCGGTCAATAAGGGCTGCTGTCTGTGCCACGGCAACGAAGCCGTAAATAAAGACGCCGCCGCGGCGTTGAAGCCGATATGGGAAAAAGAATGTGCCCTGGCCGCCTGCACGCTGCAGATGTGCTATGTGGAAATTAACACTTCGTGCCAGCAGGGTGCCTGTGTGGGCACCCCCAAACCGATGAAAGAGTATTTTGCCCAATAAGGGAGGATCTGTATAAATGAAAAAAGCGATTCTTTTGATTATTTGCGCCGCCGCTTTGGCCGCGTGCTCTTCGGCCCCCAAACGCGCGGGCATTAACGCCGTTCCGGCCAAAGTAACCAAGGCCATTGCCAAAGCCGATAAATCCTGCACCGTGGACGCCGACTGTGCGGCCGTTCAGAAAGGCTGCTGCATGTGCGCCGGCTACGAAGCCGTAAACAAAGCCGCCGCCGAAAAAGTGCAGTCCGTGTGGAACGAGGAATGCCAAATGGCTCCCTGCACCCGCGAAATGTGCTATGTGCAGATTACGCCCAAATGCGAAAACAATGTCTGCACGGGCGAGCTGATACTGCCCAAAGGCCGCAATTAAGTTTTTCCAGCCAAAAGCCGGCTCCTGAAGGGGGCCGGCTTTTTTGTCGGAAAACCCGCCGGAGTGGGGAAAACCCGCCGCCGGACAAGTTCCCAGCCGCCCGGGGCGCGGACCGTCATCGCCGCGCTTTACAATACAGGGCGGATATTATACAATATATATAAGCGAATTTAAGGCGGCCATACGAGAACGCGGTAAGGTGAAATCCGTCAGTAAATGTATGGCGCAAAAGCCCGCTAATTTAGTATAATAAAATGTACTGAATTAGAAGTAAGGCAGCAAATTCCTAACCGGCTCGTCGAGAGAGAACGACCCGGGGAAGGGATTTCTGCCGAATAATTTTTTTGTAAAAAACATTTAAGGAAACCAAAAAATGGCAGAAAAAACAGAAAAAAAGGCTAAAGTATTGAGCCAGGAAAGAATCCGCATTAAATTGCGTTCTTACGACCATCGCATGTTGGACGCCTCTGTTTCCCGCATTGTGGAAACCGCGCAAAAAACCGGCGCCATCGTGGCGGGTCCTGTTCTTCTACCGGTCCGGATTAAAAAGTACACCGTGCTTCGCTCTCCCCACACCGATAAGAAAAGCAGAGAACAATTTGAAATGCGCATTCACAAAAGACTCATTGATCTGAAAAGTCCCACCTCTAAGACCGTAGACGAACTGATGAAGCTTGACTTACCGGCCGGCGTAGATGTGGCAATCAAAAGCAACTAATAGGAAACCCTAAGAGATATGACAGAAGAACTTAACCAAGCTGCTGGTGCCCAAGAGGCAACGCCCGTTGCTGAAACGGCCAAAGCAGAAACTGTCAAAGAAGCTCCGGCTACGTTCCGTTTTGTAATCGGCGAAAAAGTGGGCATGACCCAGCTCTTTGATGAAAAAGGCAACCTTCACGGCGTCTCCGTTGTAAAAGCGGGTCCGTGCAAAGTTGTACGTGTCAGAACCCAGGAAAAAGACGGCTACAACGCCGTTTGCGTGGGTTTTGGCGAAGTGAAAGAAAGCAAACTTAACAAACCTGAACTCGGTTATTTTAAAAAAGCCAGCGTAACGCCGGTCAAACACATGAAAGAATGCCGTGTTGCCGACGTGAACGGTTTTGAAATCGGTCAAGTCATTTCACTCGATAAAATTTTTAAACCCGGCGATTATGTTGACGTGCAGGGAAAAACCAAAGGCCACGGCTTTGCCGGCGCGATGAAACGCCACGGCTTTGCCGGTCAGCCTGCCTCCCACGGCGCCTCCGACAGAGAAAGAGCTCCGGGTTCCTTGGGCTCCCGCCGTTCCTTGGGTAAAGTGCTTTCCGGTCAGCGCATGGCCGGTCATTACGGCACCACCACCCACACCGTAGCCAAGATTGAAGTCATCAAAGTGGATAACGAAAACGGTCTCTTGTTCCTCAAAGGCTCCGTGCCGGGCGCGAGAGGCTCCATCGTTTCCGTCTTGGAAACTTCCAAATACAAAAAACACTATGTGGCGCCCCAGCAGCAGAAAGTGTCTGCTTCCAAAGCCGCCAACAAGAAGTAAGGACTTTGACCCATGGAAACTAAAGTTTTAGATATCAAAGGAAAAGAAAAAGGGACCTGCGCTCTGCCGGACAGCTTGTTCGCCGTCAAAGCCAACCCCACCTTCCTGCATGAAGTCATCACCGCCTTTTTGGCCAACCAAAGAAGCGGCACCGCTGACGTGAAAACCCGCAGCGAAGTTTCCGGAACCGGCAAGAAACCGTGGAAACAGAAAGGCACCGGCCGCGCCCGTCAGGGCAGCCTGCGCGCCGTTCAGTTCCGCCACGGCGGCGTCGCTTTTGGTCCCACCCCGCACTCCTATCGTCAGGAACTGCCGGCCGCCAAAAGAAGAACCGCCCTTGCGATGGCGCTTTCCACCAAGCTCGCCGAAGGCAACCTGGTTGTCTTGGAATCTTTGACCTTCAAAGAACCCAAAACCAAAGCTTTCGCCGAAGTGCTGGAAACCCTGTCCGCCGGCCGCAAACCGTTAGTGCTTGACAATTTCGCCGACGCCAACGCCGCGCTGGCCTGCCGCAACGTAGAAGGCCTTACGCATATGCCGACGCAGGACATCAACGCCTATGTGGTGCTCAACAGCTCCAAAGTCATTCTGACCAAAGACGCCGTTGAAAAACTATGCGAAACCTTCGCCAAGGAGGCCAAATAATGTCCCGCACGTACGAAACCTTAAAAAAGCCCCTTTTGACCGAGAAAAGCCTCATTGAAAGAGACACGCATAACCGCTACGGTTTTGTGGTAGCGAAAACCGCGTCCAAGGGCGAAATTAAAACCGCGGTGGAAAAAATCTTTAACGTAACCGTTACCAAGATTAACACCATTTCCGTCACGGGCAAGACCCACCGGATGGGTCGCTTTGAGGGCAAAAGACCTGATTACAAAAAGGCTTTTGTTACCTTGAAAGAAGGCGATAAAATTGAAGTGGTGGAAGCCTCTTCAAAGTAGCTGAAAGGAGAAACTACTAACTATGCCTATTAAGACATTTAGACCTTACACCCCTTCCCGCAGAACGATCACGGTATCGGATTATTCCGACATTACCAAGACCACTCCCGAGAAGAGCCTGACCAAAGGTCTGCGCAAAACCGGCGGCAGAAACAACACCGGTATGATTATGGTGCGCCACATCGGCGGCGGCCACAGACGTGCTTACAGACAAATCGATTTTAAAAGAGAAAAATACGGCATTCCCGCCAAGGTCGTTTCCATTGAATACGATCCGAACAGAAGCGCGCGTATTTGCCTTTTAAACTACGCTGACGGCGAGAAGAGATACATCCTTCATCCGCTCGGCGTGCAGGTGGGCGATGTACTTATGTCCGGCCCGGCCGCAGATATTAAAGTGGGTAACTGCCTTGCTTTGAAAAACATTCCCGAAGGTACTTTTATCCACGCGATTGAGCTTAAAGTCGGCAAAGGCGCGCAGCTCGCGCGCAGCGCCGGCAGCCAGGCTCAGCTTATGGCCAAAGAATCGGACTACGCCCATATCAAAATGCCGTCCGGCGAAATCCGCCTGGTCCCTAGCGCCTGCTGCGCCACGATCGGCCAGGTCGGCAACGTGGACCACGGCAACATCGTGATCGGCAACGCCGGCAGAAACAGACACCGCGGTGAAAGACCTACCGTCCGCGGCAGCGCCATGAACGCAGTAGACCACCCGATGGGCGGCGGCCGCGGACACGGTAAAGGCGGCAACATTCCGCGCTCTCCCTGGAACCAGCAGACCCGCGGTCTGAAAACGCGCTCCACCAAGAAAGCGTTTGGCTGGATGATTGTCAGCGACAGAAGAAAAAATAAGGCTAAGTAATTATGGGAAGATCAACTAAAAAAGGTCCGTTTGTAGATTTAAACTTATTGGAAAAAGTTCAGGCGATGAACGCTTCCAATGAAAAGAAACCTATCAAGACGTGGGCAAGAGCCTGCACCATCGTGCCGGAATTCGTGGGACACACGTTCCTCGTGCATAATGGCAGAAAATTTCTTCCCATTTACGTTTCCGAAAGAATGGTAGGATACAAGCTCGGTGAATTTTCGTTCACCCGTTTGTTCAAAGGTCACGGTGGCATGACGAAAGATTCCACCGCCCTGAAATAAGAGTTGAGGATTTGATATGGAAGCTTGTGCAAAAGCTAAATTTCAACGCTTTGGCAGCCGCAAGGTGAACCTGGTCCTGGATCAGATCCGCGGTAAAAACGTGAAAGCGGCGGAAGACGTTCTTCCGTTCGTCGCCAAACGCACCGCTGACCTGGTTGCCAAGACGCTTCACAGCGCCGCCGCCAACCTGGAAGTTAAAGCTGGTAAAAAGCTGGATTTGGGCAAGGTCTTCATTAAAGAAGCGTTTGCCAATCTCGGCCCCAGCAGCCACTTGAAAAGAGTGCAGCCCGGCCCGCAAGGCCGCGCGATGCCTTACAAAAAGAGCATGTGCCATCTGACTGTTATCGTTACCGACGAAAAAAAGGGAGGTCGCTAATTTATGGGACACAAGATTCATCCCCGGTCAATTAGATTAGGTTATATTCAGGACTGGCGCTCCAGATGGTTCGCCCCCAAGAATATGCCGGCGCTGATTATGGAAGATTTCCAGATCCGCAAAATCATTGACGACAAATTCAAAATGGCGGCCGTCAGCTACGTCGGCATTGAAAGAGCCGGTGCGTTCCTGCGCATTAACGTTCACACCGCCCGCCCGGGCGTGGTGATCGGCAAAAAAGGCGCCGACATTGAAGCTTTGAGAAAGGAAATTGAAGCCCTTACCGGCAGCAAAACTTTCGTCAACGTAATTGAAATCAAAAATCCGGAAACGGACGCCCAGCTGGTTGCCCAAAACATCGCTATGCAGCTTGAAAAACGCGCGCACTACGGCGCCGCTATCAAGAAAGCGATTGAAAAGGCCCTGTCCGGCAAAGCGCTCGGCATTAAGATTATGGTATCCGGCAGACTCGGCGGCGCGGAAATCGCCCGCACCGAGTGGAAACGCGAAGGCCGCGTTCCGCTGCATACCCTGTGCGCCGATATTGATTACGGCTTCACCGAAGCCAATACCATCAGCGGTAAAATCGGCATTAAAGTCTGGATTTTCAAGAGAACCCACTTCGCCAAATCTCCCAAAGAGATTATGAACGAACTCAAGAAACATCGCGACATGGAAAGCGGTTCCAACGAAGGCGCGGCGGAAGTTGCCGCTGCCCCGGCCGAGGAAACCAAATAGAGGACTTTGACATATGTTGATGCCTAAAAGAGTTAAATATCGCAAACCCTTCAGCGCTCCGCGCATTAAAGGCAACGCCAAACGCGGTGCGGAAGTGGTGTTCGGCGAATTTGGGTTGAAAGCTTTGGAGCCCAAATGGATTACCGCCCGGCAGATTGAAGCTGCCCGTATCACCTTGTCCCGTTTCATCAAGAAAAAAGGCAAATTGTGGATTCGCATTTTCCCGGACAAAGCCATCACGAAACACCCCGCCGAAACCCGTATGGGTAAAGGTAAAGGCGCGCCCGAATACTGGGCCGCGGTCGTGAAGCCCGGCAGAATTTTGTTTGAACTGGAAGGCGCTTCTCTCGAAGACACCAAGAGAGCCATGCGTTTGGCTTCCGACAAACTGCCGATTAAGACGAAACTGGTAACCAGAAGGTAGTTTATGAAGACGAACGAAAAAGAAGCTTTGAAAAACAAAACGTTGGCCGAACTGAACGAAGCGCTCGGCAAAGCCCAGGAAAAGAAGTTCAATCTTCTTTTCAAACACAGCACCACCCCCATCGCCAACCCGATGGAAATCAGAGCTGTAAGACGCGAGATTGCTCTTCTGCAAACGCTGATCAACCAGAAGAAAGAGCAAAAATAGAGGTTTGAAACATGGAAAATCAAGAATCCCGTGCTAAAAGAAAAGTCCTCACCGGTGTGGTTGTTTCCGACAAAATGAACAAAACCCGCACCGTGACGGTGGAACGCCTGGTCCATGACGACCGCTATGGCAAGACGCTCAAAAGAGCGGCCAAATTCCACGCGCACGACGAGGCCAACGAAAGCAAAATCGGCGACAAAGTGGAAATCATGAGCACCCGCCCGGTTTCCAAAACGACGAAATGGCGTGTTTCCAAGATTGTGGAAAAAGCCAGAGCTTAGTTTTTTAAAACTACGGAGTTATTAAAGTATGATTCAATTAAGAAGCATAGTCAATGTGGCCGACAATTCCGGCGCGCGTAAAGTGCAATGCTTTAAAGTGCGCGGCGGCCACCACCGGGATATCGCAACTTTGGGAGATGTCGTGATGTGCTCCGTCAGAGATGCGATCCCTACCTCCGCCATTAAGAAAGGCGACGTGGTCCGCGCGGTAGTCGTTCGCGTAGCCCGCGAAAGAAGAAGAAAAGACGGTTCCTATATTCGCTTTGATGACAACGCTGTCTGCATCATCAACGATAACGGCGAACCCAAAGGCACCCGTGTGTTCGGTCCTATTGCCAGAGAACTCAGAGAAAAGAACTTTTTAAAGATCATTTCCCTGGCTCCTGAGGTGGTATAAGTATGATTATTAAGAAGAAAGATACCGTTTTGGTGCTGTCCGGCAAGGACAAAGGCAAGAAAGGCGAAGTGAAATCGGTCAATCCGGCCAAGAACAAAGTGGTTGTGTCCGGCGTGAACATGATTTCCAAACACGTGAAACCTTCCCAAGACAAGCAGGGCGGCATTGTGCAGATGGAAGCGGCGATGGACGCGTCCAACGTAGCCATCATCTGCGGCAAATGCAAAAAAGCCATGACGCCTAAGATGCAAATTTCGGCCGACGGCAAAAAAACGCGCGTCTGCCGCAAATGCAACGAGCCGATCATTTAATCTAGGTAAAAGTTAAAATGACTAAGAAAGAAACTAAAAACGTAACGAAGGCGCCCGAAGGCTATCAGCCGAAACTGCAGGCCCTTTACAAAGAAAAAGTGCTTCCGGCCTTGCTCAAAGATATGGGCGTAAAAAGCCCGATGGCCGCGCCGAAACTGACGAAAATCGTCATCAACATCGGCGTGAAAGAAGCCCGCGAAGACATCAAAGCGATGGAAATCGCCAAAGAAGATTTGAGCGCCATTGCCGGACAGGCCGCCCAAGTCAGAAGAGCGAAAAAATCCATCTCCAACTTTAAGTTGAGAGAAGGTATGCCCATCGGCGTGCGCGTAACGCTGCGCGGCGCGAAGATGTATGAATTCATGGAACGCTTCATCACCATCGCCTGCCCCCGCATCCGCGACTTTCAGGGTTTTAACCCGAGCTTTGACGGAAAAGGCAATTTGAACCTGGGTATTAAAGAACATTATATTTTCCCGGAAATTGATGTGGAAAAATCACCCAAAGCCCACGGTATGAACATTACGTTCGTCACCACGGCCAGCAACGACGAAGGCGGCCGCCTGCTCATGGATTACATGGGTATGCCCTTCCGCAAATCGGCTAAATAATAGGAGCAAAAAAACTTTATGGCTACTAAAGCATGGGTTGCAAAAATGGCTAAAGACCAAAAGTTCGCCGTGCGCTACCACAACAGATGCCAAATCTGCGGGCGCGCGAGAGGTTACTACCGCGACTTCGGTCTCTGCCGTATCTGCCTGAGAAAAATGGCACACCAGGGTCTCATCCCGGGTCTTAGAAAATCGAGCTGGTAATTACAGGAGGAGGTACCTTTTTCGGGCCAACTCCGCAAAACGGAAAGTGGCTTGGAAGGGTAGCCTATAGAAATGGATCCAATCGCAGATTTCTTAACCAGAATAAGAAACGCCAATATGAAAAAGAAAGAAAAAGTGGACATCCCTTTTTCTAAAATTAAAACCGAAATTGCGCGCATCCTGAAAGAAGAAGGATACATCGCCAATTTCAAAGCCGTCCACAACGAAACCAAGGGCGGCGTGGTAAGAGTGTTTTTGAAATACACGCCTGAAAACGAATGCGTAATCCAGGGCCTCAAAAGAGTGTCCAAACCGGGTTCCCGCGTTTACAGCGCCTACAACAATATTCCTAAAGTTCGCGGCGCTTTCGGCATTTCCATTCTTTCCACTTCCAAGGGCCTTATGACCGACGCCCAAGCCAAAGCCGAAAAAATCGGCGGCGAGCTGTTGTGCCAGGTCTGGTAAGGGGGAATTATGAGCAGAATCGGTAAAAAAATCATCAATATTCCCGCTGCCACCAAAGTGGAAATTAAAGAAAACGTGATTACCGCCACCGGCGCGCTGGGCACTTTATCCTACGTCATCCCGGAAGGAATCACCCCGAACCTGGAAGGCGCCGTTTTGACGTTCTCCATCCCGGAAACCCGCTGGAAAGAACTCAACGCCCTTCACGGCACCACCCGCGCCAACGTCTCCAACATCATTGAAGGCGTAACGACCGGTTTCACCAAAGTGTTGGAAATCAACGGCTTGGGTTACCGCGCGAACGTGGCGGGCCAAAAACTTAATTTGGACCTGGGTTTCTCTCACCCCGTCAATTTGGATATCCCCGCCGGCCTTACGGTTGCGGTGGATCCGAAATCCGGCGCGGTAACGATTAAAGGCAGCGACAAGTTCCAAGTGGGCGATTTCGCGGCCAAAATCAGAAGAATCAGACCTCCGGAGCCCTACAAAGGCAGCGGTATTAAATACCAGGGCGAACATATTGCCCGCAAAGCCGGTAAAACTGCGGCGGGAGGCAAATAATTATGGCCACTAAACAAGAAAGATACCAATACAGAAAGGACCGCAGCCGCGGCCACCTCTTGAAAAACGGTGCGCATCGCCCGCGCCTTTCGGTGTACAGAAGCTTGAAATATATCTATGCCCAAATCATTGACGACAATAACCACAGCACCTTAGTGTCTGCGACCACGTTGTCCAAAGAATTTGAAGGCAAGTTTGACACCTCCGCCAAGAGCGTAGAAGCCGCCAAAGCTTTAGGCGCGGCCATCGCGAAGAAAGCGCTTGAAAAAGGCATCACGGAAGTGATGTTTGACCGCGGCGGACGCGTGTACCACGGCAGAATCAAAGCGCTTGCGGATTCCGCCAGAGAAGCAGGATTGAAATTCTAAGGTCACAGGTGAATTTAATGTCCAATGAAACGCTAGTAAAAAGCGATAACAAAAAAGAAGCGAAAGGCAAAAGAGCCGAGTTTCAAAAAGCAAGACCGCTCGCCGAAGGCAAGACGACGGTCATCCACGTAGCCAGAACGGCCAAGGTAGTCAAAGGCGGTAAACGCTTTGGCTTCCGCGCGCTCGTCGTGGTCGGAAACGGCATGGGCAAAGTGGGCGTTGCTATTGGCAAGGCGAATCAGGTTCAGCTGGCTATCGCCAAAGCTGAATCCCACGCGAGAAAGCACATGATTACGTTCCCGATTTCGGGCGAAACCATTCCGCACGAAGTCATCGGCAAGTTTGGCGCCGCTTCCGTTTGGATGAAGCCCGCCGCCCCCGGTACCGGTGTAATCGCTGGCAGCGGTGCGCGCCTCTTGTTTGAAGCTGCCGGTATTAAGGACGTCCTGGCCAAGAGCCTGGGCAGCTCCAACCCGTGCAACCTCGTGTACGCGACGATGGAAGCTTTCAAACAGCTTAAAAGCAAAGAAGCGGTGAACGTCATCCGCGGCAAGGCTGAAAAAGCCGCCGCCGAAGCCCCGAAAGCTGAAGTGAAAGCCGAAGCCGCCAAGGCCGAATAGTTTTGTGGAGAGAATAAAATGGTAACTTTGAATAAACTTTTCCCTAAACACGGGTCTAGAAAAGAAAAAAGACGCTTGGGCATCGGCCCGGGTTCCGGTCTGGGCAACTACTGCACCAAAGGCATGAAAGGCCAGACCTCCCGCTCCGGCAACAGCCGCAAAGAAAGCAAAGAAGGCGGTCAGATGCCTCTTATCCGCCACACGCCGAAAAGCGGTTTTTCCAATAAGGATTTTGCCAAACGCTACGATTACGTCAACGTAGGCTCCCTGGAAAAAGTGTTTGCCGCGGGTGCGGAAGTAACCCCCGAAGCTTTGAAAAAAGCGGGCGTCATTCACGACGCTTCCCGCGTGAAAGTGCTGGCGAACGGCGCTTTGACCAAAGCTTTAAAAGTGTCTGCCCACGGTTTTTCCGCCACCGCCAAAGCGGCGATTGAAAAAGCCGGCGGCACCGTAACCGTTATTGAACAGAAGACCAAATAATGGCTAACAACACAGTTGCAAATATCTTTAACGCTCCCGAACTCAAGAAGAGACTTCTCTTCTTGATCGGGGCGTTGGCCGTTTTCCGGATTGCAGCTGCAATCCCAATACCCGGTATCAACACCGACGTTTTGAAACAAATGTTTGCCGCCCACCAGAACGGTATTCTCGGTTTTATGAATATCTTTTCCGGCGGCGCTTTGGGCAAATTCTCGATTTTGGCCCTGGGTATTATGCCGTACATCAACGCGTCCATTATTATGGGCCTCGTGCGCGGAGCGCATATTTTCCCTGCGCTTGACAGAATGCATAAAGAGGGCGAATCCGGCAGAAGAAAAGAAAACCAGATTACCCGTATTTTTGCACTGTTCCTGGCTGTTTTGCAAGGCGCCATGATGACGTTCGCCATCACGAAAGTGGAAGGCGCGGGCGGCGTTTCGGCGGTAGTCAATCCGTCTTTTATGTTTTTTGTCACCACCGTACTGACCCTGGCGGCCGGTACGATGTTTGTCATGTGGCTTGGCGAGCAGATTACGGAAAAAGGGGTGGGTAACGGTATTTCGCTCATCATTTTTGCCGGCATCGTGGACCGCCTTCCCGGCGCGATTATGGAAGTGGTGCACCGCGTGCAGACGGACGAAATGGACTTTTTCATGGCGCTCGTCATTTTCGGTGCGGCCGTTGTCATTACCGCCCTGGTGGTGTGGCTGGAAACGGCCCAGCGCCAAATCCCGGTCCAATACGCCAAACGCCAGGTGGGGAACAAAACCTACGGCGGGCAGACCAGCTATTTGCCGCTGAAGATTGATCAGAGCGGCGTAATCGCGGTAATCTTTGCCTCGTCCGTTATCTCCCTGCCGCTGACGATTGCCAGCTTTAATCAGGAAGCTCCCTGGGCGCAGAAACTGTTGGAATCCATGAACCACAGCAGCGTGCTGTATATGGTGCTGTTCTCCGCGCTGATTATTTTCTTCTGTTATTTCTACAATTCTATGACGATTAACCCGTCCGATTTGGCTGATAATATGAAGAAATGGGGCGGCTTCATTCCCGGCATCCGCCCGGGCGAACCGACGAAAAATTACATTGAATGGGTAATGAACCGCCTAACGTTCTGCGGCGCGATTTTCGTCTGTTTGATTGCTGTTCTGCCGGACTTTTTCCGCGCGGAATTTAACGTAGACTTTTACTTCGGCGGTACGGCCTTGCTGATCGTCGTCGGCGTCGCGTTGGATACCGTCGGCCAGGTCCAGGCGCATCTGCTGGCCCGCAACTACGAGCCGCTGATGAAAGGCAGCAAACGCATTAAAGGCCGCTGGTTCAACGTCGGACAGTAATTTTACGGATTTTGGGGCATTTCTTTGTTGTGCGCCCTTTCCCCGGCAGTAAGTATGCTTTAGGGGCGCACACGCAGAATTGCCCGCAAAATCCTAAAAATTATTCAATCAACAAAGTTGTTCTTTCCAGAATTTTTAACAAATTATTTTGCGTTTGGCTCTTACGGGGGCTAAACGCAAAGTTGTCTGTAATTAAAAAGGCAGGTTTTTTACGTGAATATCGTTTTGATGGGCTGTCCCGGTGCCGGCAAAGGCACCCAGTCGGCCAAACTGCAGGATACATTTCATTTAAAGCACATTTCCACGGGGGATGTGCTCCGCGCGGAAATCGCTTCCGGCTCCGATTTAGGCAAACGCATCGCCGGAATTATTGACAAGGGCAACCTGGTGCCGGACGAGCTGATGATTTCCATGCTGGAAAACATCGTAAAAGCGACGGACAAAGGCATTATTTTTGACGGGTTCCCGCGCACCGTGGCGCAGGCCGAAGCGCTTGACGCGATGATGAAACGGCTGGAGCGCAGCATTACGGCGGTCATTATGATTGATTTGCCGGAGAGCGAAGTGGTCAACCGCATCGCTTCGCGCCGCCAGTGCGGCAAATGCGGCGCCATTTTGCATATAACGCCCGGCACGCCGGCCAATAAATGCCCGGTCTGCGGCGGCGAACTCTATACGCGCCCGGACGATACGCCCGAACGCGTGAAGCACCGTTTGGAAGTATACCACACGGATACGCTGCCGGTAAAAACCTATTACCAGCGCAGCGGCAGCTATGTGGAAATTAACGGGGACCAAACCCCGGAGAAAGTTTTTGAAGACATCGTCAATGTCCTTAAGAAGGTAAAATGATTGAAGTAAAAAACGACAGCGAACTCCAAAAAATGCGTGAAGCGGGGAAAGTTACCGCGGCGGTCCTTAAACTGATGACCGAGCTGGTAAAACCCGGCGTTTCTACGTGGGAATTGGATGCCGCGGCCGAGAAAACGATTCGCTCCTTCGGGGCGACGCCGTTGTTTCTGGGCTATTACGGGTTTCCGGGCAGCATCTGCGCTTCGGTAAACGAAGAAGTCGTGCACGGAATCCCAAAAAAAGATAGAATATTAAAGAGTGGTGATATTATCAGTATCGATACGGGAGCCCGCCTTGACGGCTTCTGTTCGGATGCCGCAATCACCCTCGGTGTGGGAAAAGTTTCTGATGAAGCCCAAAGACTGATGGACGTTACCAAAAAGTCTTTATTTAAGGCAATCGGGCAAGTCAAACCGGGCAATCGCTTAGGCGATGTACAGCACGCGGTGGAAACTTTTGCCAAATCTAACGGTATGGGCGTAGTACGCGATTATTGCGGGCATGGTATCGGCCGCAATATGCACGAGGAACCCAGCATTCCGAATTTCGGAACGCCGGGGACGGGGCCTCTTCTGGAAAAGGGAATGGTCCTGGCCATAGAGCCCATGCTTACTGCGGGAACATTCAGAGTCAGGGAGTTGAGTGACGGATGGACCGTCGTGACCAGAGACGGCAGCCTGGCTGCCCACTTTGAACACACGGTGGCCGTTACGGCTAACGGCAGCGAAATTTTCACTGCCTTTGAATAAAATTCGGCCGCGCATTTTGAATAAAAATGGCGCGGGCGGACGTTTGTTCTGAGATTTAATCCGAACTCGGAGTTGTATGAGCGATAAAATCGAAATTGAAGGTAAAGTCTTGGAATCTTTGCCCAACGCGATGTTTAAAATTGAAATCCCGGGCGGCAAAGTCATTCTGGGGCATATATCCGGCAAAATGAGAGTTCATCATATAAGAATTCTTCCGGGCGACAAGGTCAGGCTGGAGCTTTCTCCGTACGATTTGACCCGCGGCAGAATAACTTATAGGGAGAAATAAATGAAAGTTAGAGCCAGTGTTAAAAAGATATGTCAGAAATGCAAAATCATTAAACGCAACGGCGTAGTCCGCGTGGTTTGCGAAGTCGCGAAGCACAAACAGCGCCAAGGTTAATTTACAGGAGTTTTATAAGATATGGCTAGAGTCGCAGGTATTGATTTACCGAAAAATAAAAGAATAGATGTCGCGTTGGAATACATTTATGGCATCGGCAAGAAAAACGCGAAAGAAGTGCTTGCCAAATTAGACGGCCAGATTGATCCCGCCACCCGCGTGAAAGACTTGACCGAACAGCAGGCCGGTTTGCTCAACACCATTTTGCAGAAAGATTACAAAGTGGAAGGCGAACTGCGCCGCGAAGTGGCGCAGAACATTCACCGCGCCATTGAAATCGGTTCCTACAAAGGGCAGCGCCACCGCCGCAACCTGCCGGTCCGCGGACAGCGCACCAAAACCAACAGCAGAACCCGCCGCGGCAGAAGAAAAACCGTGGGTTCCAAAACCAAATAATTTTAGAGATTAGGAATTTAAACATATGGCAGAAGAAAAAGTGACAACGGCCCCGGCGGCGAAAGCTCCGGCGGCGAAAGGAAAGAAGAAAAACGCCAAAGCGCCGGTTTTCGGCGTGGTGCACATTTATTGTTCGTTCAACAACACCATCGTAACTGTTTCGGACGACAAGGGCAACACGATTGCTTGGTCCACCGCGGGTTCCCACGGTTTTAAAGGCACCAAGAAAAGCACTCCGTTTGCCGCGCAGATTACCAGCAACAAAGCGGCCGAAAAAGCCGTGGCCATGGGCATGCGCGAAGTGGCTGTAAAAGTTTGCGGTCCGGGCCAGGGCAGAGAAACCGCCGTGCGCGCCGTACAGCAAGCCGGCCTTACCGTGTCTTCCATTAAAGACATCACCCCCATCCCCCATAACGGATGCAGACCGCCCAAAGCCAGGAGAGTATAAGATTTATGTCTAGATATACAGGACCCAGCTGCAAAAAGTGCAGAAAATTAGATTGCAAACTTTTCTTAAAAGGAACCAAATGCTACACCAACTGCGTCATTGACAAGTTGGCGGCCGTGAAAGTGCGCGGCGCGAAAGCCGGCGGAAAAATGAGAAGAGCCAAAGTATCCGAATACGGCATTCGTCTGCAGGAAAAACAGAAAGCCAGATTGCAGTCCGGCATGTCGGAAATTCCGTTCCGCAATATGTTTGACGCCGCCGCCAAGGCCGAAGGCCAGACCGGTGAAAATTTCTTGCGCAAACTGGAAACCCGCTTGGACAACGTCGTGCGCCGCTTGGGTTTCGCCGTTTCTTTGAAAGCCGCCCGCCAGATTGTGCTGCACGGATATGTTACCGTTAACGGCAAAGCCGTCAACGTGCCTTCCTACCAGCTGCGCATCGGCGACAAAGTGAGCTTGGATAAAGCCTTGGCCGAAAACGTCCAGGTCAAACAGGGTCTCACCGAAGCTGAAAAACGCAACCAGCGGCCCAGCTTTTTGGAATACGACGCGGAGAAAATGACCGGTAAACTCTTAAGATGGCCCGACAGAGCGGAAATGTCCTACCCTGTCAACGAGCAGCTCATCGTCGAATACTATTCTAAATAGTTTGGAGGCTTACAATGGCTTTTAACGAATTAGTCCTTCCCCAGAAGATTCAATTGGAAGAAAAAACCGCGTCCGACTTTTACGGTAAGTTCATCGCCGAGCCTTACGAGAGCGGTTACGGGCACACGGTGGGCAACTCCCTGCGCCGGATTCTGCTTTCCGGCATGGAAGGCGCCGCCGTTACCGCCGTCAGAATCGCGGGGGCCGTACACGAATTCAGCACGATTGCGAACGTTCGGGAAGACGTTATTAACATTTTGCTCAATTTGAAACGCCTGCGCGTTAAAATGGAAGGCAAAAACCGCGAATACTTGCAGCTTCACGCCGTGAAACCCGGCGTGGTAACCGCCGCTGATATTGAGGAAACGGACGGCGTGGAAATCGTCAATAAAGACCTGGCCCTGGCCACTTTGGAAGTGGGCGGCAGCCTGGAAATGGAAATTGAGATTTCCCGCGGCAAGGGTTACGTACCCGCCGAAGATTTGGCCAAAATCCAGCGCCCGGCCGGTTTTATTCCGGTGGACGCGCTCTTCTCGCCGATTGTGAAGGTTCACTATGACGTGGAACCTGCCCGCGTCGGCCAGAAGACGGACTATGACCGCCTGATCCTTGAAATCACCACCGACGGAACCCTGGCCCCGGCCAGAGCGCTCCACCGTGCGGCGGTGCTCCTGTCCAATTCTTTGCACATTTTCACGATTGAAGGCGAAGACGACTGCGTGGCCACCACCAGCGACGAAGCAGTGGAAGAACCCGTCTCCATGACCGGTTCCGTCGCCGGCGCCAGCGTCAATTCTAAATTTGATGAACTGCTCAACCAGTCCATTGAGTTTATTGAACTGTCTTCGCGCTCCATCAACTGCCTCAAGTCCGAAAACATCAACACGGTGCGCGACTTGGTGAAAATGACCGAAGACGACTTGAAAATGATCAAGAACTTCGGCGCCAAATCAATGGACGAGATTAAAGAAAGACTTGCCGAGATGAAACTTTCGCTCGGTATGAAAATTTAAGGAGTAAGTTTTAGTATGATTAAGAATACCGGATACAGAAAGCTTGGCAAGACTGCGTCCCACCGCAAAGCTATGCTCAACAACATGGCCACCAGCATCATCCTTCACGAAGAAGTGAAAACGACGCTGCCCAAGGCCAAAGAAGTAAGACGCGTGGTGGAAGGGCTTATCACCCTGGCCAAAGCCAATAACGAGCGCGCCGCCAAAGACACCTTGAAAGATGCCGCGGCCGTGAAAAAACTGTTTGAAGTGCTGGCCGCCCGCTACGCCAACCGCGCCGGCGGTTTCTGCCGCATTTACCGCGCGGGGCTTCGCCAGGGAGACAATGCCCAGGTGGCCATCGTCAAATTGGTTGAATAGGTGAACAATTATGGTAATAGACTATCTTGGGGGCCTGTTCTCTTCTGACTTAGGGATGGACCTTGGCACGGCCAACTGTCTGATCTACGTCAAAGACAAAGGCATTGTCCTGCGCGAGCCGTCCGTCGTCGCCGTGGAAAGAGAGACCGGCGAAGTCAAGGCCGTAGGCGCCAAAGCCAAGCAGATGCTTGGCAGAACCCCCGCTAACATTGTGGCCGTGCGCCCGATGAAGAACGGCGTGATTGCGGACTTTGAAGTTACGCAGGAAATGATTCGTTACTTCATCCGCAAGGTTCACAGCAGAAGCAGTCTGTTACGTCCCAGAATTGTCATCGGCATTCCCTCGGACATTACCGGCGTTGAAAGACGCGCGGTGGATGACGCCGCCCGCCAGGCGGGTGCGCGCGAGGTCTATTTGATAGAAGAGCCCATGGCTTCGGCCATGGGCGCCGATTTGCCGATTGCGGAACCCCACGCCAGCATGATTGTGGACATCGGCGGCGGCACGACGGAAGTGGCCGTCATCTCCCTGGGGGGGATGGTGGTCGCCAAATCCATTGACGTGGCCGGCGACGAACTGACGGAATGCATTGTGCAGTATTTCCGCAAAAAATACAACCTCATCATCGGTGAAACGACGGCTGAGGAAGTAAAAATCAATTTGGGTTCCGTCTATCCGTTAAAGGAAGAAAAATCCATGGAAGTGAAAGGGCGCGACCAGACGCAAGGTCTGCCCCGCACGCTGACGGTAACTTCGGAAGAAATCCGTCAGGCTCTGATGGAGCCGGTGCGCCTTATCATTGACGTCATCAAGAGCACCCTGGAGGAAACTCCGCCCGAACTGGCCGCGGACCTGGTGGACAGAGGCCTGGTTGTGGCCGGCGGCGGCAGCCTGTTAAGAGGCATTACCGAGCTTATCCGCAAGGAAACGGACATTCCCGTTCACCGCGCCGCGGACCCGCTTAGCTGCGTGGCCCTGGGCACGGGCAAGTTTTTGGAACAGTTGAACGAAAAAGGGTCCCGCTTCTTCGGCTCCCGCGGTAAATCTTTCTAGTTTCGGCTGCTGAAAAATTTAGAGCGGACACAGTTCTTTTACAGGGACCGTGTCCGCTTTTTGTTTTTTTATCTTTTATTACCGGCCCGGCGGTTGCGGGGCCGCGCGGCGGGCCCCGGCCCGCATGACCCGATTTGAACGTTCCGGCGGCCCTGCGCCCGGCCGGCACGGCGTGAATTTTTAGTATATGTTATCCATTAAAACCAAGTCTTCCAAAAAACGCGCGCCCGGCACGCGCAGACGCTTTTTGCTGCCGGCAACGTTTTTACTGCTTTCATTTTTGTTAATGATTCTGCCGCTGGAAGGGTTTGTGTCTTCCGTCAAAGCGGTGCTGGCGTATGTGTTTATCCCGCAGGTGCGCCTGGCGCACGGCACGACGAAATACGCCGAGAATGTGTACGAAACCGTCCGGGAATTGCTGGACGCCCACCGCGAAAACCGCGAACTCAAACAAGAAATTGAGATGACCAAACTGCTTGCCTCGCAGGCGGAAGCCATTTTGGACGAAAACGGCCGCCTGAGCGAAATTTTAAACTTAAAAGCCGCGCGCCGCTGGAAAGGCGTATGGGCGAAAGTGGCCTACCGGGAGCCGACGCAGTGGAATACCGTAATTATTGATAAAGGGCTCAAGGACGGCATCCGCGAGCGCAGCGCGGTGATTTCTATGGAAGAAGGCAAAGAGGCGCTGGCGGGCGTAGTGGTGGAGACGACGGAAAACACCTCCAAGGTGCTTTTGGTGCGGGATGAGGATTTTTCGGCCGCCGTATATCTGGAACGCGGGCAGGAAGAAGGCCTGCTGACGGGCAACGGGCCGCGCCCCGTGCGCATTAAATATATTCCGCTGCTGACGCAGGTGGAAAAAGGCGATAAAGTGTTTACCGCCGCCACCAGCAGTATTTTCCCCGCCGGAATTTTGGTGGGCGAAGTGAGCGGCGTGCGGGAAGACGAAAGCTTCCAGACGGCGCTTACCGTCAATGTGGAGCCGCAGGTGCGTTCCGCGGCGGTAAAAGAAGTGTTCGTAATTTCGGACGACGGGGGCGGGAGATAATTTATGTGGAGTTTTGTGAAACTGGTTTTTCTGTTTGTGCTGGCTACGGTTTTTCACTGGGCGTTTGCTTCCGGTTTTTCGCTTTGGGGGATGGGCGTGAATATGATGCTGGTGTTTGCGGTGGCGTTCTGCGCCGTATTAAAACCGGTCTGCGGTTATCCGGCGGCGTTTGTCTGCGGGCTTTTTTTGGATTTTTTCGGCACCAAGCTTTTCGGCAACAACGCGTTTACGTTCACCGTGGCCGCCTGCGTGGTGTACGGCCTGTCCGAACGGTTTGATTTTGACGGTATTTTCCCGCAAATGCTTACCGTGTTCGGCCTGACGTTTTTAGTCGGCGCGCTGAACAGCGTGCTGATTTGGTGGTTTGCGTCCGCGGTGGTGTGGCCCGGACTGTGGAGTTTGCTCGGCGGCGCGGTGGTGAGCGCGCTGTTGGCGCCGGGCGTATTTTGGCTGGTGCGCCGGACGCTGGGCAAAGGCGCCGTATGCAGGCCGGTATAAAAAGCCTGCGGGATGAAAAATGGCCGTTACCAAGCTTTTTTTTAATGCGCGTTTAAAGGTGATGATGGTGCTGGCCGCCGCGGCCGGCGCCGTGATTGCGCTTCGCCTGGTGGACATTCAGGTGCTGCGCCACCACGCGTATCAGCAGATGGCCGAGCGCAACCGCACGCAGGTCATTTTCCAAACCGCACCGCGCGGGCGCGTTTTCACCGCAGACGGCGTGGCCATCGCTTCCAACGAACCTTCCTTCAGTTTTTATTATCTGGGCGCAGGTAACAAAGACCCGGAATACCTCGGCCAGCTGGCGCGCGACTTTGCGCCGCGTTTAAAAATGAAGCCGGAAGAGGTGCTGGCCAAGCTGGAAGAAGGCGCCAAAAGCGGCAAAGCGACGGTGCTGGCGGAAAACCTGTCCACCAGAGGCACGGTGGCCCTGCAGGAGCTGCAGCTGTATTATCCCGGCGTATACCTGATTGAAGAAACCAAGCGCAGTTATCCTTACGGCGGCCTTGCCAGCCATTTGCTGGGCTATATCGGCAGTATGGACGACCGCGAATGGCGCAACCGCGACCCGCGTTTAGGCTACCGCTTAAACTCCAAGCTGGGTAAAAACGGCATTGAGAAAAAATTTGAAAAAGAATTAAAAGGCGCGGACGGCGGCGTATACCTGGAAGTGGACTACCGGGGCCGCGTCAAAAGCATTATTCAGGATAAAAAATGGGCCGCCGGAAGCGACGTATATTTAACGCTTGATTTCAAACTCCAGCAGGCGGCGGAAGAAGGACTTAAAAATTCCAACACGGGCCGCGGGGCCGCCGTGGCGATTGACCCGCGCACGGGCGCGGTGTTGGCGCTGGCGAGCGCGCCCGCGTACGACCCCAATATCTTCGTACAGTACAGCGACGAAGACAATTCCAAAACTTCCAAAAAAATCAACGAATACAACCTCGCCATCCAGGGTATTTATCCGCCGGCCTCCACGTTTAAAATCATCACGGCGGCCGCCGCGCTGGAAGACGGACATATTGACGTAAACCACAAAATCAACTGTCCCGGCCATTACGATTCCGGCCCGCGCGTGTTTAAATGCTGGAGCCGCCACGGCCCGGTGGATTTTTTTGACGGGATGAGCAATTCCTGCGACGTATACTTTTACACGGTAGCCGCCCAAATCGGCGCGGCCTCCATTGAGCGCATACAGCGTTTGTTTATGTTCGGCCGCCAGACGGGCATTGATCTGCCCGGCGAAAAAGCCGGCAACCTCTACGGCCCCACGCGCCGCGCGCGCAACAAAACCTATTGGTTTATCGGGGATACGCTGAATCTGTCCATCGGCCAGGGCGAGCTGCTGGTTACGCCTATTAAGCTGGCGCAGTTTGCGGCGGCGGTGGCGAGCCGGGGCAATGTCTACCGCCCGTATTATGTGGAAAAAATCGTCAGCAACCAGACAGGTAAGACCGAGATTGTCGGCCAAACGGAAATTTTGCAAAAAGCCGAATTAAAACCCCAGACGTATGATTTGCTGTTTAAAGCTTTAAAACACACCGTGGACGACGGCACCGCCCGCCGGGCCAAAATAAAGGGGCTGGACGTGTACGGCAAAACCGGCACGGCCCAAAACCCACACGGGGACGACCACGGCTGGTTTATGGCGTTTGCCGGGCGGGAAGGCGAAGAGCCTTCCATCGCGCTCGCGGTATTTGTGGAATTCGGCAAAGGCGGCAGTTCCGCGGCCGGGCCGATTGCGCGCTCCATGCTGGAAGCGTATTTTGACATTGAAAAACCCGCGCCGAAAAAAGCCGCCGCGCCCCAGGCGCCCGTGCGGCCGGACGAAGATTACGATGAACTTTTAACAGCCGGAGAACAAAATGGCGGCATTTAGAAATTTGACCCAAGGGTCCGGCCGAAGCCGGATGGATTACCTTCTTTTCGGCGCGATGATCGGCCTTGTCGTGCTGGGAGCTTTGTGCATTATGTCGGCGGTGAACAGCCTGTCGCTTTCCAACCCCGTGGTGCGTACGCATTTGGTGGCGCTGCCCATCGGCGCGCTGGCGTTTTTTGTGGGCTGGAGTTTTAACTACCAGATTTTTGACGAACAGTGGAAATTCTTATACGGGTTTATTCTGCTTCTGCTGGTGGGGGTGCTGTTGTTCGGCTCCTATCAGCGCGGGTCCCGTTCGTGGTTCGTGCTGCCGTTTTTCTCCATGCAGCCGTCCGAAATCTGCCGCGTCTGCACGCTGCTCGTGGCCGCCGCGTTTCTGGACCGGCGCGGCCGGCGCATACGGGACGTGTCCACCCTGTTCGGCCTGGGCGCGCTGCTGGTGCCCGTCTTCGGGCTCATTATGATGCAGCCGGACTTTTCCTCCGTCGTGGTTACGTTCCCGGCGATTCTGATTTTGCTTTACTGCACCGGGGTGAATGTGTTTTACCTGGGGTTAATCGGGCTTTTTGCGGGCGTGGCGGGGTTTTTTACCGTAGCGTGGACATATATCTACCTGCACCCGAATTTGCTGGATTATTGGCTGGTAAACGCTTTTTACCAGCTGGCGCACAACGGCTGGTATATGGCGGGTTTTTCGGTGCTGGTAACGCTTTTGGGATACGGGTCGTGGTGGTTTTTTAAACAGCTGCGCATCTTTCTGCCGCCGGTTTATTTTGTGCTGGCTACGCTGGTCGTTTTGGCGGGGCTGTTCGGCGGGATTTTTGTGGACCACCAAATGAAGCCCCACCAGCGCAAGCGCGTGGAAACCTTCCTCGCCCCCCGGTCGGACCCGCAGGGCGCGGGATACAACGTCCTGCAGGCGCAGATTGCCATGGGCGCGGGGGGAGTGTTCGGCTCCGGGTTGTTTTCGGGCACGCAGTCGCGCCTGGGGTTCGTGCCGGAAAAACATACCGATTTTATTTTGGCCGTAGTGGGCGAAGAACTCGGCCTGTGGGGGACGCTCCTTGTATTGGGGCTGTACCTGCTGATTTTGTGGCGGATTATTATGGTGGCGTACAGTTCCAGCGACCGCTACGGATATTTGGTCTGCGCCGGCATATTCGGGATGTTCTTTACGTATATGCTGGTCAACTTCGGGATGCTGATCGGCATTGTGCCGGTGGCGGGCATTCCGCTGCCGTTTATTTCCTACGGAGGCTCAAATCTGGTGGCCAGTTTGTGGGCGCTGGGGGTGGTGCAGTCGGTTTACGCGCGCCGCATACGGGCATAAAAAGATGATAAACGCGCCAAAAATTTATAAAATGCGTATAGTGTTCCGTATGCCGTCCAAAGGGCCGGAGCACGGCAACGTTTTTAACGCGGTGAGAAAAATGGTGCTCGCAAGCGGGCTGCCGTTTGAGCCGGCAAAGGTCAATAAAAATTGGCCGCGTCTGGCGTACGGCCCGGCCCCGGCGTTCGGTCAGACCGCCGAACGGGAGTACCTGGATATTTATTTGCGCACGTCCGTTTCCGCCGAAGAAACGCGCGCCGGGCTGGAAGCCGCCAAACCAAAAGGCTTGGAGCTCGTGAGCGTGGAGCGCGTACCGTACGCGCTGCCTTCGGTGCAGAACCTGGCCGCCGTGGCCAAGTACCGGGTGGAGGGTGATTTTGCCCTGTACGCCCCGGAAGAAACGGCGGAAGATTTTTTTAGCGCCGCGCGCGTGGAAGTCGTGCGCCGCGCGGACAGCGGCCTTACGCTTGCGGCGGACGCAAAACCGTATGTGCGCGGAGCCGAAACTTTGTCTGAACGCGCCGTGCGCCTGACGGTAGCCGGCGTGGATGGAAAATGGATAAAACCGCAAACGCTTATCGCCGCGTGGCTGGGCCTGGATATCCCGGTGCAGGACGAATTGTTTACGGTGGAAGGATTTACGTTTATACGGGAAGGACTTTTCTGGCAGGACAGCGCCGGAAAGCTTTACCTGATTTAAGTTTAAGGCCTTTGGGCCTGAGTGAGGATTTTAGTTATGAGTAAGAACTTGGAAGGACAGCCTTCCGTTGAAGTGTTGGTAAACACGTCTTTTGAAGAAACGCGCATCGCCATTTTGGAAGATGAACGCGTCAACGAACTGATTTGGGAACGCCGCGGTTCGCTTAACATCGTGGGGAACATTTACAAAGGCACGGTGGAAAACGTACTGCCCGGCATTTCCAGCGCGTTTTTAAACATCGGTTACGAAAAAAACGCCTATCTGTATATTTCCGATGTGCTGGGCGGAGACAAGAAAAATATTGATAAAGTGCTCCACAAAGGCCAGGAAGTGATGGTGCAGGTGGTAAAAGACGCCATCAGCACCAAAGGCATGAAGGTGACGATGGACGTTACCCTGCCCGGCCGTTATTTGGTGCTTACGCCGCACCAGAGTTTTGTGGGCGTGTCTAAAAACATTGAAGATTCCGAAGCGCGCCATAAATTAAACGACATTATGCAGGACCTGGCCGCCAAACATTTGGACGGCATGGGCTGCATTGTGCGCACGGAAGCCGAGGAAGCCACGAAAGACGAGCTGGAACGCGAGGTAAAATACCTCTACCGCCAGTGGCAGTCCATCGTTAAAAAGTTTGAAACGTCCCGCTCGCCGCGCCTTTTGCACGAAGATATGGACGCGGTGCTTCAGGTGGCGCGCGACGTACTGTCCGAAAACGCCAAAGTTTATTTGCTGGACAGCAAAAAAGATTACGAACGCGTGCTGGATTTTGTGGAAAAGAACTCCCCGGATTTGGCCGACCGCGTGAAACTCTACAAAGGCAAAACGCCGATTTTTGAAGCGTATAACATTGAACCGGAAATTGACAACCTGCGCAAAACCAAGCTGCCGCTGCCCAACGGCGGAAGCATCATCATCCAGGAAGCCGAGTCCCTCTGCGCCATTGACGTCAACACCGGCAAATTTACGGGCAACAAATCGCAGGAAGAAACCGTTACGCAAACGAATATTGAAGCCGCCGGCGAAATCGCCCACCAGCTCCGCCTGCGCAACATCGGCGGGATTATCGTCATTGACTTTATTGATATGCGCAAAGCCTCCAGCCGCCACCGCGTGGTGGAAGCCCTGGCCAAAGCCGTACACGGGGACCGCGCCAAAATCCGCATCCTGCCCATTACGCGCCTGGGCCTGGTGGAAATGACGCGCGAAAGAAAACGCGCCAGCACCGGCAGCTTTATCAGCGAAGAATGCCCGCAGTGCCACGGGTCCGGCCGCGTCTTGTCCGCCGAGAGCATGCGCATTAAAATCCAGCGGGAAATTTACGATTTGACCAGCGGCCGCCCCGGCGGCAGTCTGCGGGTGGTGCTGCACCCCGTTTTGGCCGACGCCATCAAAGCCCGCCAAAACGACATTGAGCAGAACATTCACCGCACGCTCAAAATCCAGGCCGATCCGCAGCTGGCCTGGGAAGATTATAAAATCGTTCTGGAGTAATAAACGGACCGCGCCCGGGAGTATGGCCGGGCGCGCCTTTATGCGCTTATGAAACGTTTGTGCAGGATTCTTTTGTCCGGCTTATTGTGCTTCGTCTTTTCCGGTGCGGCAAACGCGCAGGGAAAGGCGGGCTTTATCGTGTCCGGACGGGACAAAGGGTCCGTTGCGTCTATGGACGTAAACGGCGTAACGTATGTGGACGTGCAAAAAGCCGCGCGCAAATTCGGCGCGGGGGTGGAGCTGTTTGCGCAGTCCAAACAGGCTAAAGTTTCCGCCAAAGGTTTTTACGCCATTTTAACCGCGCCGCTGGCTGAAATTATCGTCAACGCCCAGCCGCAAAAGCTGTCCGCCCCCGTTATCATTAACGGCGGCAAGATGATGGCGCCGGCGGAGTTTTTTCTGCTGCCGTCGTTCCAGGAAGCGGTGGACCGCTATGTGGAATTTAAAGACGGCGCTTTTTACGTAGAGCGGCGTTTTAACCTGGAATTTGCCGACAAACAGTTCAGCGGCAAAGACACCCTGCTTATTTTTGACGCCTTGAAAGACGTTTCTTTCCGCACCGAACAGCCCAACAAGCATACCGTGGTGGTTACGTTCCCCAATGTCGTGCTGAAGCGCGATTTGTATTACCGCCTGCGCACCAGTTATATTGCGTCTATGGACGTGCGCCAAACCCGCAGCGACGCCACCTTAAAAGTAATTTTAGGCAAAGAAGCCAAAGACTGGAGCTTTACCGAGCAGGACGGCCGGCTGGTATTCCGCGCCGGCGCGCAGAAAGCCGCGCCCGTACTGGCTTCCGCCGCGCCTGCGGCCGCCAAACCCGCCGCCGCGCCGGCCAAACCGGCGTCTGCCGTGAAAGGACCCTCGTTGGTGGGGGAGAAACCCTCCGTTTTAACCGAAGACGACGGCTTTGAGGAAATGACCGTTGCTCCCGCCAAGCCCGCGGCGATTTCGCCTGCTTCGCCCGATCCGGCGCCGAAGCCCGCGCCTGTTTTAAAAGCCGAACCGAACCCGTTGGCCGTACGCGGCGCGCGTAAAAAAATGCGCATTGTCGTGGACCCGGGCCACGGCGGCAAAGACCCCGGCGCGGTGCGCAGCCGCTACCGCGAAAAAGACTGGAACCTGGACGTGGCCAAAGAGCTGGCCGCACTGCTTAAAAAAGGCGGGTTTGAGGTAAAGCTCACGCGCGAAAAGGATACGTTTATCGCGCTGTCGGAACGGTCTAAAATGTCCAACAATTTTAAGGCGGATTTATTTGTTTCCGTGCATACCAACGCGTCCAAAAACCGCAACGCCAACGGATTTCAGGTGTATTTCCGCTCCGAAAAAGCCACCGATAAAGAAGCCGCCGAAGTGGCCGCGTTTGAAAACGAAGCCATGCAGTACGAAGAGGTGCATTATAACTTTGTAGACGCGCTGTTGCAGTCGCTGGCGAAGAACGAGTATATCAACGAAAGCTCCAAGCTGGCGGGGTATGTGCGCAACGCCGTGTATAAACAGCCCGGCATCGGCATTGCCGTCAACCAGAACAGCAGCGTGCGCCAGGCGAATTTCTATGTGTTAAAAGGCGTGAACAGCCCGGCGATTCTGGTGGAGATGGGTTATATCAGCAGTAATAAAGACCGCGCCCGGCTGGCCAACGGCACCGTGCGCGACCGGATGGCCAAAGGCATTTACACGGGCATCGTCAATTACGCCAAAAAAGAAGGCTGGATAGAATAAGCGTTTTTGTTTTAAAAAGGCCCGCTTTTAAGCGGGCTTTTTTATAGGGTGTGGCGTACTTTATTAAATAGTAAAATATAAAGTACCATGAAGCTCTACTTAATTCTATTTTGGATTTTTGCCAAAATCGGCACGTTTACTTTAGGCGGCGGATACGCCATGCTGCCGCTTATTGAGCGGGAACTGGTGGATAAAGGCGGCTGGCTGGACCGCAAAGAGTTTTTGGACTCGGTGGCCGTCGCCCAGGCCGCGCCCGGCATTATGGCCATTAACGTGGCGATTTTGGCGGGATACAAAATCAAAAGGTTCCCGGGCAGCGTGGTGGCTTCGCTGGGGGCGGCTCTTCCGTCGTTTATCATTATCCTGTTGATTGCGCTTTTTTTCCGTGATTTCCAATCCAATCCCGTCGTGCAAAGGGTGTTTATGGGCGTGCGGCCGGCGGTGGTCGCGTTAATTGCGATGCCGGTGTTCACCCTGGCCAAGACGGCGGGCATTACGCTTAAAACCGCGTGGTTCCCCGTGCTGTGCGCGCTGGCGGTGTGGCTGATGAAAGTGTCGCCGGTGTATATCGTGCTGGCGGCCGGAATCGGCGGATTCTTCTATATGCGCCGCAAACGGAGGACCCGGTGATTTATTGGCAGCTTTTCGTTACGTTTTTTAAAATCGGCCTCTTTAACTTCGGCGGCGGGTACGCGATGATTTCGTTCATCCAGAACGAAGTGGTGTACAAGCAGGGCTGGCTGTCCACCGCCGAATTTACAGACGTGGTAGCCATCAGCCAGGTAACGCCGGGCCCGGTGGGGATTAATTTGGCCACTTATACGGGTTACACGGCGGCGGACAGCGTGTGGGGCGCGGCAATAGCCACTTTTGCGGTGTGTCTGCCTTCGTTTATTTTGATGTTGGCGGTCAGCCGGTATTTTGTAAAGTATCGGAGTTCTCCGTCGGTGGAAGCCGTTTTTGCGGGCCTGCGTCCGGCGGTAGTCGGGCTGATTGCGGCCGCGGCGCTGGTGCTGTGCAACGCGGAAAACTTTGTGGACTGGAAGAGCGTGCTTCTGCTGGCGGCGGCGTTTGTGGCCGTTTGGAAGTTTAAAGCGGGGCCGATTGCGGTGATTGCGGCCAGCGGGGTTTTGGGTTTTTTACTGTATTAGGTCCCCTCAAAAGATAGCCTTACCTAACTTAAATACATAATTATTTTTTAAATTTTTATCCGTTTTTACGACGGGGAAATTTTGCGTAAAAATAATATTGTTAGTTATGGCTAACTTTTGTATAATAAATGTATCAAAGTTTTACAAAAGAGGTAAACGGATGAAATACAGTAACTGTGCAAAGTTGTTGTTAGCGGCGGGCCTGGCGGGCGTTTGGAGCCTGGGGTTTGCCCAAGCGCCCCAAAAAGACCTGGGCCCCGCGGTGCGGCGCTCGGTGGCCAAGGCGGAAAAAACTTCCCGCCGGGCTAAAGCGGCCGTGGTGTCTTTAAATTTTGACTGGGAAAAGAAAGTTTATTTATTTGATATGGTGCACCGCCGCCGCCCCGGCGTTAAAAATGTGCTGGTGAATGTGGAAAAGAAATCCACGCAGTGCCAAGGCGTGCTGCTGGCGGGTACAAACCGCGTGGTTACGCCGGTTTCCTGCGCCAAAGGTAAAAAAGGTTTTGAACTCAAACGGGTGAATCTCGCTTTTGCCAACGGCCAAAAAGGCACGGGCACGGCGGGCGCCGTATCTATAAACGGCGATTTTGCTTTCGTTGCCGTTTCTTCCGCGCTGACGCGGGGCATTGAAGGCGCGCAGGTGGCCGCGGTGCCGGAAGGACAGTCTTTAAAAGAAACGTTCGGGGACGGCGTATCGCAGGAGTTGGCCCTCTTTTTTATAAACCGGGGGGTAGTATCGGCCCGGGCCAACAGACTCAGCGGTGCGAAAAAAACGCTTAAAGTGGGCGATCCCTTTTTCTACCAAGGAAAGTTGGTCGCCCTCGTGAGCGACGTGCCCAGCCGCCTGCCCGTGTCGCTCTTTGGCGGCGTGTCGGAAGATTCGCTGGCCGTTTTCCGCACCGGAAGCGCGGCCGGCCTGATTGCCAAGAAGTAACCGTACTTCCTCTGCCTTAGCCAGGGATGAGGGGGTCTCCTATAAAACCGCCGGAATTCGCACCGGCGGTTTTTGTATGTTGTGAAAACCCCCAGCTAGGCTGGGGGATGTTTATTCATGTGAATCTGCGGGAACGTCATCCGCCGGTGCGGCGGGGCCGTTTGCGGGGGCCGGTATATTGGCGGTTTCATCCGGTGCCGAGGTTTGCGTCTCGTCGGCTTCGGGTTCTTCCCGATAGGTTAGTTCCACGTCGGCAAAAATGGAGCCTTTATTGTCATTGAGCCACCGGCGGTGGTGTTTGTAATCGGGGCAGAATTGGGCCACCAGTTCCCAGTATTCCTGGCCGTGGTTCATATGCACCAGGTGGCACAGCTCGTGCACCATCAAATAATCCTGCACCGCCAGGGGCATCTTCACGATGCGGTACGAATAATTGATATTTTTTTTGCCCGAACAGCTGGCCCAGCAGGTGCGCTGGTCTTTAATGACTATATTGTTAAACTCCACGCCGATTTTATCCGCCCATTCTTTGGTTTTGGCTTTCAGCGTTTCGTTGGCTTTGGCGCGCAGCCACGCGGTCACCAGCGCCGCCGGGTCGGACTCTTTGGACTGCAAATACACGTGGAAGACGGTCCCGTCAAAGGCTACGCCTTCTTCCTGGTCCGGGGTAAGGTACATGCGGGCTTCAAACAAGTCCCCGTTATAGAGCACTTTGTTGCCTTCCGCGGGCGTTTCGGGCGCGCCGGAAGACGCCGCCGCGGCGTCCGGTTTGCCGAACACCTCGGGCAGCTCTTTTTTGAGCCGTTCAATAAACAGTTTTACGTCGCTGATAACGCTTTGCGTGTCTGCCATATTTATATTGTATAAAAAACGGTGAAATTTTATACAATGAACGTATACTTTTGGAGGCGTTACGTGACCCATACCGATTTGAAAAAAACCCCGCTCTGTGCGGCCTGCGAAGCCGCCGGCGGAAAGATGGTGGATTTTCACGGCTGGCTGCTGCCCGTGCAGTTTGAAGGCATCCTGGCCGAACACAAAGCCGTGCGCGAAGCCGCCGGGATGTTTGACGTGTCCCATATGGGGCAGATTTTTATTGAAGGAAAGGACGCCTGGGCTTTCCTCCAGCACATTAACTGCAACAACATCAAAAACGAGCCCGGCGCGGGCACGTATTCCCATATTTTGACCGAAAAAGGCACGATTATTGACGACGCCATTTCCTTTTGCATTATGCCTGAGAAATTCCTAACGGTCGTCAACGCCGCGTGCGCGGACGAAGATTACGCCTGGTTTCAAAAACAGGCGGGGTCTTTTGACGTAACCGTCCGCAACGAAAGCGCGGCCTGGGCGATGATTGCCGTGCAGGGCCCCAAAGCCGTGGAAGCGGTAAATAATCTGATTCCGGGCGTGCAGGAGCTGGCGCGTTTTCATATAAGAGAGATAGAGCTTTTGGGCGCGAAAGGGTACGTTACCCGTACGGGATATACCGGCGAAGACGGCGTGGAAATTATGCTGCCGAACGACAAAATCGCCGCGCTGTGGGACGAGCTGTTAAAGCTGGGCGTAAAACCCTGCGGGCTGGGCGCGCGCGACGTGCTGCGCCTGGAAGCCGGGTACCTGCTTAACGGCGCGGACGCGGACCAGACGCGTACGCCGTATGAAGCCAACTGCGGGTGGGTGGTCAAGCTCGCCAAAGAGAATTTTGTAGGAAAAGACGCGCTTGCGGCGCAGAAAGCGCAGGGCCTGAAAGAAAAACTGACGGCTTTTGTGCTTAAAGGCCCGGGCGTGCCCCGCGCGGGATGTAAGGTGTACGCGGGCGCGGAGGAAAAAGGGGTGCTGACCAGCGGCACGTATTCGCCTTTATTTAAGGGCATCGCCGTCGGATATGTAACGGCGGACGTGGCGGCGGGAAGCGAAGTGGAAATTGAAATTCACGGCAGAAAGGTGCGCGCCGAAGCGGTCAAAACGCCTTTCTACAAGAACCGGGTTTAACCAAGGAGAAAACAAGTATGCATACCGAAGAAAACAGCCGTTTTGCCAAGACGCACGAATGGGCCCATATGGAGGGCGACGTAGCCACCGTGGGCATCAGCAACCACGCGCAGGAAGAAATCAGCGATATTGTGTTTGTGGATCTGCCCAAAGTGGGCCAGCAGGTTACCGCGGGCCAGAATTGCTGCGTGATTGAGTCGGTCAAATCCGCCTCCGAAATTTATTCGCCCGTCAGCGGCGAAGTGATTGAAGTAAACGAAGCCCTGGCCGGCGACCCGGCCCTGGTAAACCGCGAACCGCACGCGGGCGGCTGGCTGTTTAAAGTGAAAATGACGGCTCCCGCCGAGTATGAAAACCTGATGGATCTGAGCGCGTACAAAGCCACTCTTAACAAATAAGCAAACCGAAAATCCCCCGCGTTTAGGCGGGGGATTTTAAACGAGGATTTTCCAAATGTTTATTCCCAATACACCCGAAGACCGCAAAGAAATGCTGGCGAAAATCGGCGTTTCTTCCGTAACCGAACTGCTGGCGCAAATCCCGCAGGATCTGCTGTACCCCGTTTTGGATTTGCCCAAAGCGTTAACCGAGCCCGAACTGGCCGCGCATGTGCGCGCGCTGGCGGCCAAGAACAAGCCGCTTAAAAATTTTATCGGCGCCGGTATGTACGAACATTTTATTCCCGCCGCCGTCGGCGCGCTGTCGTCCCGCGGCGAATTTTTAACCGCCTATACGCCGTACCAGGCCGAAGCCAGCCAGGGCACGCTGCAGACGATTTATGAATTTCAAAGCTGTATGTGCGCCCTCTTGGAAATGGACGCGGCCACCGCTTCCCATTACGACGGAGCCACCGCCCTGGCCGAAGCCGTGCTGGCGTGCCTGCGCGTAAACGGACGCAAGGAAGTTTTAATTTCCGCCGCGCTCCATCCGCATTATAAAGAAGTGTTAAAAACCTATACGCGCCATCAGCCGGGCGTGAAAATTACCGAATCCCCGCTGGGGGCGGACGGCACGCTGGATTTAACCGCTTTAAAAGAGAAACTCTCGGACAAAACTTCTTGCTTCGTGCTGCCCACGCCGAACTTTTTCGGCTGTCTGGAACGCGCGGACGAAGTGTCCGCCCTGGTGCGCCAGGCGGGCGCGCTGTTGGTGGCGGCGGTCAATCCGCTGGCGTTGGGCGTCCTACAGACGCCGGGCGCTTTCGGCGCGGATTTTGCTGTGGCCGAAGGCCAGCCGCTGGGCAACGCCGTCAATTTTGGCGGCCCCGGCCTGGGGATTATGACCGCGAAAAAAGCGTATATGCGCCAGCTGCCCGGCCGCATTGTAGGCATTGCCAAAGATAAGAACGGCAAACGCTCGTTTGTGCTGACGCTTCAGGCGCGCGAACAGCATATCCGGCGCGAAAAAGCCTCCTCCAACATTTGCTCCAACGAGGCGCTCTGCGCGCTGAACGCCGTAATTTACCTGACGCTGCTGGGCCCCAGGGGCTTGGCGGAAGCCGCCGAACTGAACCTGGAGCGCGCGCATACGCTGGCCGCGCTGGCCGGCGAGGTGCCGGGCTTTAAAGTGAAATTTACCGCTCCGTATTTTAACGAGTTTGTGCTGGAATGCCCGGCGCCCGCCAAAACGGTGATTAAAAAACTGGAGAAAAAGGGCATCGGCGCGGGCTATGCGCTGGGGGCGGACTTTAAGGGGATGGAAAACTGCCTGCTTGTTTGCGCGACGGAAACCAAAACCGAAGAAGATTTAAAAGCGTATGCGGACGCTTTGAGGGGGATTTAATATGGAAGAAATTTTGAAACACGACGAACTGTCCATTGAAAAGTCCCGCCCCGGCCGCCGGGGCATCCGCTTTGCGGCGGTTCAAAAACATGCGGCGCAGTATCTGCCCGCGCAGTACCTGCGTTCCGCCGCGCCGCGGCTGCCGGAACTCGGCGAGTTTGAAACGGTGCGCCATTTTACGCGTCTTTCGCAGCTGAACTACTGCCTGGACGGACAATTTTATCCGCTGGGTTCCTGCACGATGAAATACAACCCGAAAGCGTACGACGCGTTGAGCGCTTTGCCCGGGTTTACGCAGGCGCATCCGTTTGCGCCGGAGTCCGCGGTGCAGGGCACGCTGGAAATGCTGTACCGTTTGCAGGAACTGCTTAAAGAAGTGACGGGCCTGGCGGCGTTTACGCTGCAGCCCGCGGCCGGCGCGCAGGGCGAGCTGACGGGGATTTTAACGGCCCGCGCTTATCACGACGCGCGCAAAGATTTTAAACGCACCGAAGTTATCGTGCCCGACACCGCGCACGGCACCAACCCGGCCACCGCCAATATGGCGGGGTATACGGTGGTGAACATCCAGTCCGCGCCGGACGGCTGTGTGGACAAAGAGGCTTTAAAAAATGCGCTGTCGGAACGGACGGCCGTCGTGATGCTGACGGTGCCCAACACCGTGGGCCTGTTTGAAAAAGACATCCGCGAAATTGCCGATATGGTGCATAAGGCGGGCGCGCTTTTCTATATGGACGGCGCCAACTTCAACGCGCTTATCGGCGCGGCCAAACCGGCCGATTTCGGCGCGGATTTAATGCATCTTAATCTGCACAAAACCTTTGCCGCGCCGCACGGCGGCGGCGGCCCGGGGTCCGGCCCGGTGGGGGCGGCGGCGCATGTGGCGCCTTTTCTGCCTAAACCGATGGTGGAGCTTAAAAACGGCAAATATACGCTGTCGGGCAAAATGCCCAAAAGCCTGGGTAAGATGAAAGCGTTTTTCGGCAATATCGCCGTCTGCCTGCGCGGGTATTGTTACCTGCGCCAGTTTGACGGGCGGACGCTTAAAGAAGTGGCCGAAAACGCCGTACTCAACGCCAACTACGTCCGCGCCGCGCTTAAAGGCAGGTTCAACGCGTATTTTGACGCGGTTTGCATGCACGAGTGCGTGCTGAGCTTAAACCCGGCGGAAATGAACGGCGTGCATGCGTCCGACGTGGCCAAGCGCCTGCTGGATTACGGCTTTTACGCGCCCACGATTTATTTCCCGCTGATTGTGCCCGAGGCCATGATGATTGAGCCCACGGAAACGGAAAGCAAGGAAATGCTGGATGCGTTTATCAGCGCGATGGAAAAGATTTACGCGGAAATCCAGTCCGAACCGCAGACCGTGAAAGACGCGCCGCACGGGCAGTGCGTCAGCCGTATTGACGAAGTGTCCGCCGCGCGCCAGCCGAACCTGCGGTGGTAATGTCCGGCCGGACACGCGTCCCGGCCGTGCGGCGGTAAGCCGTTTGAACAGCCGCCCAAGTTTTGCCGTCCGGCCCCCGCCGAAGGTGCGCGGGGGCCTTTTAAAACGATGAATTTAATTTTATCCGCCCCCGCACTCAATGTGTTTGAACAGATGGCGCTGGACGAAGAAATCGTCCGCGCGCGTCCGGACGCGCTGACCCTGCGCTTTTACCGCTGGACGGACGGCCCCGCCGTTACGTTCGGCTACGCGCAGTTTATAAGCGAGGTGCGCCGCGCGCTCCAAACGCGCGCCGCCGGGCCGTATGCGCGCCGCCCGACCGGCGGCGGGCTGGTGTTTCACGGGGAGGATTTGACGTTTTCTTTAGTATTTCCTTCGCGTGAACGCCCTGCGGATATTTACAAAAAATTTCATTCCCTGGTCCACGCCGAACTGGCGCGCCTGGGGGAAAAAGGGCGCGTGTTTGACGCCAAACTGCCCGCCGGCGCGTATGCGCCCAGCGTGGGGCATACGGCAAGCGCGTGCTTTTCAAACCCGGTGGAGAATGATTTGCTGGCCGAAAACGGGGAAAAAATCCTCGGCGGCGCGCTGCGCCGTTTCGGTTCGGCGGTATTGTATCAGGGGTCTTTGCAAACGCCCGGCGCGCGGACAAATCCCGTCTATAAAAACGCTGTTATTGCGGCGGTGCGGAATTATTTTGCGGCGGATTTACGCCCGCAGGGCGCGGACGGGGAACTGTTGGAACGGGCCCGGCGGCTGGCGCGGGAGCGGTATGCGTCGGCGGCGTGGACGGAGAAATTTTAATGGTGCGTGTTTTTAAACTCCTGCTGGCGTTTTTTCTGCTGCCTACCGCCGTACTTACGTGTGCGGAAACGGTGCGGATTTTGTTGGCCGTATTAGGGAATGTAGGGGCGGCCGTCAGCTTTATTATGGGCGTGCTGGTATACTGCGGGATTCATTACGGGTATTATAATTTTTCGCGCCCGTATGTGTTTGCGCACGAGATGACGCACGCGCTGGCCGCCTTATTGTGCGGGTGCCGCATTAAAGAAGTTTCCGTCGGGCGGGACAGCGGCTTTGTAAAAATGGACCGCTGCAATGCATTTGTCGTGCTGGCGCCGTACTTTGTGCCGGCGTACGTCCTTCTTACCGCCGGCGTATATTTGATAACGGATTTATTTGTGGATTTAACGCCGTACCGCCAGATTTTTCTGTTTGTAATCGGTTTTTTTACGGCGTTTCATTTCGTGCAAACCTTTAAAACGCTGTTTGAAGCCGACCAGCCCGATTTAAAACTCGCGGGCGGAAAGGTGTTTTCCGTCGTTATCATTACACTGGCTAATCTGGTGGTGTTGGCGCTGGTGTTAAAGGCGCTGTTCCCGGAGACGGTTTTTTTGGCGCAAGGCGGTAAAAACGTGCTGGCGGGCACCGTAAACGTGTGGCGAATTATAGTAAACTATATAGTGGAGCAGGCTGTAAACGCCGCAAGCAAATGAGTAAAAAGAACAAAAACAAAAATAAAAAGAAGAAAGGCTTTTGGGCCTGGATTTGGTGGTTTTTCACATCGTGCTTCGTTTTAAGCCTGCGCACGGTGCTGTTTACCGTTATGTTTTTGCTGCTCATTGCGGCGGGGCTGTGGCTGCTTTTTTTAAAAACCTTTAACGCCCAGCACATCAGCGAACTGATTACCGAAGAACTCCAAAAACGCCTGGACCGCCCCGTTATCATCACGTCGCTGGACCTTAAATTTATCAATACCATTGAGCTGAAAGGATTTTCCGTGCTGGATACGGAAGGCGCGCCGGGCCACGCCCTGCTGTCGGCCGAGTCCGTTACGCTGGAATTCAGGCTTTTGCCGCTTTTGGACCAGCAGCTGGTGATTGACGAAGTTTCTTTAAACGCGCCGCGCTTTAACGTGGTGCGCATGGCCGACGGCACGTATAATATGCCGCAAATCCGCTCCCCGCGCGAAAAATCCGTCTACACCAGCGAACTGACCGGCAAAAAGTTTACCGTCAGCGTGGAAGACTGGGCCGTGCATAACGGCGTGCTGAGCTATAAAGATTTAGCCACCGGCGTGTCGCACGCGATATACGGCCTGAACCTGCATTTTGAACGCCTGCGGTTTAACGAATTGTCCCGCTTCAAGGCCGAAATGGTGCTGCGCAACAAATGGGGGGATAATATTTCCGATATGGAAATTAAGGGGACGGGGCACGTCAATTTCGCCGATTTTAACTGGAGTAATTTTGCCCTGCGCAGCCTGCGCACCCAGGTGTTTTTGTTCCAAAAACCCGTGGACCTGCTGGTGGATTTGGACAATCTGCGCACGCCGTATTTTAACGTAAAAGCCAGCGTACCGGCGTTTGAAGGGAAGGATCTGTCGCTGTTCCACGCGGAAAAGGCGGAGTTTTCGCTCCCCAAGTCCGAAATTACGGCCAAAGGGATGCTGGATAAAGATTACCGGCTGTTAAAACTCACGCAGGTAACGGCTTCGGCGGCGGACGTAAAGCTCAGCGTGTCGGGCAGTTTGGATTTTACCAAGGCCCCGTACGCGGCGGATTTGCAGGCCTCCACCAATTTCTTTAATCTCGCGGGCAAAAACCGTTATTATCCGCCCGTGGGCCGCTATAAGCTGACGGGCCAGGCTTCCGCCGCGGCGACGATTACGCGCGCGGACGGCAAATATGCGCTTCCCCTGCTGACCGTGCAGGGCAAGGACGTATCCGGCCTGTTCTACGGGTTTAAAGCCGCGGGGGTGGACGGCGAATTCCAGGCCAAAAAGAACTTTGCCGATTTGTACGCGCTGACCACCGCGGGCAAAGTAACCGTCAGCAAATCCGTTTTTGACAAGCTGAATATGAGCGCCAGCTGGCGCAGAGGCAATTTGTATGCGTATATTGCGTCTACGGAGCTTAACGGCGTGCCGTTTAAACTGAGCCTGTCGGTAAACAATTTAAAAAGCGCGCGCCGGAAAATCCGCACGTCTATTTATTGGAAGCATTTGGACCCGATGGCGTTTATTGCCACCGTGCGCGACTTTGTAGACGTAATCACCCCGCTGGTGAAAGGCGGCGGCAAGTTTAAAGCGCCGGTGGAGGGGCCGCTGTCGTGGCTGCGCAACTTCCGCGACCGGCTGCCCGGTTTTATGCCCAATTTTGCGGGCAACCTTACGGCGGATACTTTTTCCACGCAGGTGCTGTCGGGCAACCGGTTCAGCGCGGAGTTTGATTTTACGGGTATGCGCGCGGGGATGAAAAACCTCTCCGGCCCGCTGGAAGCGCGCCTGGAAGGCGGCGTCATTCACCAAATGGAAAAACTGGCCGAAGAACAGCAGGCGCTCAACATCACTTTCCAGCCGTTTATTATGATGCACCGCATGGAACGCGCCGGAAGCTTTAAAGTGGGGCAGGTGCTTAAAGACGTGCCGTTTAACGATATGGCCGTGTCGGTGGATTTTAATAAAGGCCGTATGCAGATTAACAACGCCTACACGGCGGGGCCCAGCATTTCCGCCGCCGTAAGCGGATGGACCGACTGGGGGAACGAAAATTTTGATATCATTATATGGACGATGTTTAACAATACGTCGCGTTCCGGCGCGCTGGCCGAAAACCTGACGGACGAATCCGGCAACCCGGCGCTGGCGTTTCGGGTAACGTCGTCTATGCTTAAACCCAAGCTGGAAATGCTGCGCGCCAAAAAGACCGGGGAAACCATCCGCGCCGCCCAGCAGAAAGGGCTGCAGACCGATTTTAAAGTAGCACAGGAATTTATCCAAGGAGATTTTCATGCCAAGAAATAATATGGACGTGCTGTGCCTCCTGCAAGAACACGGGGCCATTTTGGAAGGGCACTTTGTGATGCCCTCGGGCTTTCACAGCCAGACGTATATCCAAACGTCTCTTCTTTTGCAGCATCCCCATCTGGCCCAGCGTATTGCGGGGGCGCTGTCGGATAAATTCACGAAAAAAGCCGACGTCGTGATGGCGCTTACCCCGTCGGACTCCGTGCTGGCGCAGGAAGTGGCCCGCGCGCGCGGCGTACGCGCGATTTTCGCCTCCCGCGCAGACGACGGCGAAATGATTTTAAAGCACAACTTTACCGTTAAAGAAGGCGAAAACGTGCTGATTGTGGACGATGTGGCCGTGTCCGGCCGGAAAATCAACAAAGCCATTGAGCTGGTGGGCAAGCTGGGCGGAAACGTAATCGGCGTGGGCGTGATTGTGGACCGCTCCATGGGATACCTGCCGCTGGCCGTGCCGCTGCGGGCGCTGTTGTCGTACCCGATGCAAACTTTTACGGCGAAAGAGTGCCCCCTCTGCGCCGCCAAAATTCCCTTCTCCGAAGTGGAAGAAACCAATAAGGGCAATTAAACGAACAGGATAAAAAACCGTATGACAGAAATTAAACTCAAAGCAAAAGAAGAAAGACGGCTCCAGGCCGGACATTGGTGGGTGTTTTCCAACGAAATTGACGGGCTGGATACAACCATAGAACCCGGCACGCTGGTGCGCGTAATGAGCCAGGAGGGCAAACAAGTGGGCATTGGGTTTTTCAACCCCCACAGCCTGATTGCCGTACGGTTGCTGATGAAAGGCGCCGGCGAACTGCCGGAAAATTTCGTATTTGAAAACATTGATAACGCCTACACGTACCGCAAGGAAATCGGCGTGCGCAAATACGGGCGGATGTGCTACGGCGAGTCCGACCATATGCCGGGCCTGGTGATTGACCGCTACGGCGACGTACTGGTGATTGACGTACTGACCGCCGGGATGGAAAAATTAAAACCCGAAATCACCCAAGCCGTGCAGAAAATTTTTAAACCCAAAGGCATTTATTACAAGAACGACAGTTCTTTCCGCGCCCTGGAGGGGCTGGGCAGCACGCCGGAAATCATCGGCGAAGTGCCCGAAGCCGTGGAGATTGAAGAAAACAAAGTAAAATACCTCGTGCCGCTTCGCGGCGGGCAGAAAACCGGGTTTTATTTTGACCAGCGCGAAAACCGCGAATTTTTAAAACCGTATTTTAAAGAAAAACTGGTGCTGGATTTATATTCCTACATCGGTTCTTTCGGCATTACGGCCGCTTTGGCGGGCGCGGCGCAGGTGTGGGGATGCGATTCTTCGGCCGCCGCCGTGGAATGGGCCAAGAAAAACGCCGAGCTTAACGGCGTGTCGGACACGGTGGTCTTCCACCGCGACGACGCCGAACGGCTGCTTTCCGCTATGAAAAAAGGCGAACTGCCCGACCAGCCCGATATCGTGCTGTTGGATCCGCCGGCGTTTGTCAAAAGCCGCAAGGCGCTTCCGCAGGCCGTGGGCTTGTACGTCAAGCTCGTCAAAATGGCGCTGGAAGGCATTAAACCGGGCGGGTATTTGGCGTTTTCCACGTGCTCGCACCACATTTCGCGCGAACTGTTTGCGGATATTATCCGCCAGGGCGTCAGCAAATCCGGCCGCACGGCCGTGCTGGTGGAACTGCGCGGGCAGGCAAAGGACCATCCGATTTTAATCGGTATGCCCGAAACGGAATACCTGCATTTTGCGCTGATTCAGCTGCGTTAGTTTTTCGGCTGCATATAAAACGCCCGGGGGCCAAAACTCCCGGGTGTTTTTTGTTTCGGCGCCGTATTGCTCCGCATTTTTCATTTATGGCATAATGAAGAAAAGACATCTTACCGGGAGGTTTTCTTATTATGCGTAAAAGTTTGCTTGTCGTACTCACTTTTTTGCTGGCGGTTACCGGGGCATTTGCCCAAAACGGGGCGGAGCGCCGCGCGGCGTACAACCGGCTGGAACAGGAGCGGCAGGAACTGCTGGCGTGGGGAGGCCGGCATCCCGGGGCGCCCAGGCTGGTGGCGATGTACAAAAACAAAAAAGCGCGTGAAATCCGTGCGCGGCAGTACAAAGAATTTTTTGATTTTAAGCGGCAGGAAATCGGCCGGTTTAAAGAAAGCCTGCGCCAGGACATCCGCCGCGCCAAAAATGTTCCGTTCGTTACGTTCAACGCGCTTCCGGCTAAGAACCTGGCAATCATCGCCAAGAATAAAGAACTGTTGACGGATATTTTAAAAAACTACCCGGATAATGCGGTTACGCTGACGGACGCGTATTTAACCAAATTGTTTCAGGAAGACGAAGGGCTGGAGCGGCTGGTCCGCGCGTATGCGGCGTATTTGCATACGTATAACGCCGACCCCGCCGCGGCGGCTGATTTCTCGCCTTCCCAGCGCGAACAGCTTACCGTGCTGCAGAAAAACGGCAACCGGGCGGCTTTGTATACGTCTTTATCCCAGTTTTCCTCGGAGGCGGTAAAACGGCAAAAAGAAAATCTGGCCCGGAAATATACCGCACACACGCTGAAAGCCGCTTTTTCCAAATAGCATTTGAAGCAACAAAAAACCCCGCCGAAAGCGAGGTTTTTTATGGGTAAAAAGCGATAAAGAAATGCCGAGGGACAGGATCGAACTGTCGACACCCGGTTTTTCAGACCGGTGCTCTACCACTGAGCTACCTCGGCATTACCTAAATATCATACAAAATTTCAAAACCTTCGGCAATAAAAATCCGGTTTTCAGACGGCAAACCACACCGCCCCGGCGTTTTTGGCGCCGGAAAAATTATAAAATGCTCCGGCGGACAAACTCCGCCGCAAAGCTTTCCAGGTACTGCCGGTCCGTCCCGTCAAACCGGGCGGGTAGAGGGGAATCTATATCCAGTACGCCCCACACCGCCGCATCTTTTAACAGGGGGATGACAATTTCGCTGTTAGACGCGGCGTCGCACGCGATATGCCCCGGAAATTGATGCACGTCCGCCACCACCAGGGTTTCTTTGCGCAGGGCCGCCGTACCGCATACGCCTTTACCCAGCCCAATGCGTACGCACGCGGGTTTGCCCTGAAAGGGGCCCAATACCAGTTCGCTTCCTTTGAGTATATAAAACCCCGCCCAGTTGAGGCCGGGCAGCCCGTGATACAGGGCCGCCGCCAGGTTGGCCATATTGGCCACCGGGTCGGTTTCCTTTTCCAAGAGGGCGCTTACCTGCGGCGCGAGTTCCCGGTACAAATGTGTTTTATCGGGCAAAATCATATATGCGTATTGTAGCAAAAAACCTTTTCGGATGAGTTGTACTTTTGCCGTTAAAAGAAATATACTTTATATATAGGTTTACCGGTTATACCCCCGGACCCACAGGAGAATTATGCCAAGAATTGAAGTGGACGCCAACAAGTGTAAAGCCTGTTACCTGTGCGTCAATGCCTGCCCGAAGAAATGTTTGGGCAAATCCAAAACCATCAGCAAGAAAGGGTATTTCCCTGCTGAGATGGAACATCCCGAAAATTGTATCGGCTGCGCCATGTGCTATATGATGTGCCCCGATATTGCCATCACCGTGATTAAAGAATAACGATTTAAGGACTTTTACCTATGACCGAAAAAACATTAAGAAAAGGCAACGAAGCTTTGGCCGAAGGCGCTATCCGCGCCGGGGCGCGCTTCTTTGCCGGATATCCCATCACCCCGCAGAACGAGGTGCCTGAATATATGTCCGCCTTTATGGCCGACGCGGGCGGCGCGTTCGTGCAGGCCGAGAGCGAAGTGGCCGCTATTAATATGGTTTACGGTGCCGCCGCCACCGGTACGCGCAGTATGACTTCTTCGTCTTCCCCGGGCATCAGCCTCAAGCAGGAAGGCATTACCTACCTGGCCAGTGCGGATTTGCCGTGCTTAATCGTCAACGTGATGCGCGGCGGGCCCGGCCTGGGCAGCATCGCCGGCGCGCAGGGGGACTATTTCCAAGCCACTCGCGGCGGCGGCAACGGGGACTATCACGTCATCGTGCTGGCGCCGAACTCGGTGGAAGAGCTGGGCAATTTCCCCAAGCTGGGGTTTGAGCTGGCCGAAAAATACCGTATGCCCTGCATGATTCTGGCCGACGGCATTTTGGGGCAGATGATGGAAAGCATGGCTTTTAATTTTGACCCCGTGGACCCCAACACCCTGGGCAAGTTTGACTGGGCGGTGGACATCCACAAAAACGGCCGCGCCAAAAACAATGTTTTTTCCTATAAAGGCGACAACCTGATTGCCGATGTGGTAGCCCGCTCCAAACGCTACGGACTGATTGAAAAAACCGAACCCCGCTGGGAAGAACGCGACGCCGAAGACTGCGACGTGCTGCTGGTGGCGTACGGCCTTTCGTCCCGCGCGTGCCTGGAAGCCGTGAACAAAGCCAAAGAAGAGGGGTTAAAAGTCGGGCTGTTCCGCCCGATTACCCTGTGGCCGTTCCCGTCCAAACGCCTGGCCGAACTGGCCGCGAAAGCCAAGGGCGTGCTCAGCGTGGAGCAGAGCCTGGGCCAGCTGGTGCAGGACGTGAAACTGGCCGTCAACGGCCGTCCGCCCGTCTATTTAAACGCTTACCCCGCCGGCGGCCAGCCGGACGGAGCCAGCATCCTGACCGCCGTGCATTCCATTTTAAACGGCGGCAAAGAAGGCCTGTTTGATTTGCAGGAACACGCCGAAGGGTTCGTTTATGAATGCAAGCGCGACAGCCGGCTTGGCATCCAGGGCGACCTGAAAGGAGGCAAATAAATTTATGACCATTATCGCCAAAAAACCCGCCAGCCTGACCGATACGCCGATGCACTACTGCCCCGGCTGCGGCCACGGCATTGTGCACCGCCTGATGGGCGAAGCGTTTGACGAGCTGAACATCGCCGACCGCGTAATCGGCGTAGCCCCCGTGGGCTGCGCGGTGTTTGCAGACTCTTACTTTGCCTGCGACATGGTGCAGGGCGCGCACGGACGCGGCCCCGCCATCGCCACGGGCGTCAAACGCTGCAAACCCGAAGCCGTGGTATTTTCGTACCAGGGCGACGGGGACCTCGCTTCCATCGGTATGGCCGAAATCGTTCACGCCGCCGTGCGCAGCGAGAACATCACCGTTATTTTCATCAACAACGCCATTTACGGTATGACCGGCGGCCAAATGGCGCCGACCACGCTGGTCGGCCAGGTGGCCACCACTGCCCCCAAAGGGCGCGACCCGAAACTTCAGGGCTGGCCGATTAATATGTGCGAAATGCTTGCGCAAATTACCGGCGCCAAATACTTGGCCCGCGTGGCCGTGGACTGCCCCCAAAACGTGATGAAGGCGAAAAAGGCCATCAAAAAAGCGTTTGAAAACCAAGTAAAGGGAGTCGGGTTTTCTATGGTGGAAGTGCTTTCGCAGTGCCCGACCAACTGGCACGCGAGTGTGCCGCAGTCGCTGGAGTTTGTGCGCACGCAGATGATGCCGCAGTATCCGCTGGGCGTCTTTAAAGACGAGGGGGCGAACTAATGTACCAGGGTATCAGAATCGCCGGATTCGGCGGACAGGGCGTTATTTCCGCGGGCATTTTGCTCGCGCAGGCCGGTGTGGAAAACAAAAAGAACGCCAGCTGGCTGCCTTCTTACGGGCCGGAAATGCGCGGCGGCACGGCCAACTGCTCGGTCGTGGTGTCGGACGGGGAAGTGTATACGCCCATCGTATCCGCGCCCGATACGGTCATCGTGATGAACGAGCCTTCTTTGCCTAAGTTTGAGCCGATTATTAAAAAAGGCGGACTGTTGATTATTAACAGCTCGCTGGTAAATTCCCGCCCGGCGCGTACGGATATTACGACGGTATGCGTGCCGTGCAACCAAATTGCCGAGGGGCTGGGAATGGACCGCATTGCCAACCTGGTGGCATTGGGTGCGTTTATTAAATTAACGGGTGCGGTAACGCTGGAAAGCGTGGAGCATGCGATGAAGAAAGTGTACAAGCGCGCGAAACCGGAAATGCTGGAGCTGAATAAACAAGCGTTGCAAGCCGGTTACGACGCAGTGAAGTAAGCGCGCCGCAACATACAGGCAAATTTAATCCCCGGGAAGCGAGAGCGGCCCGGGGATTTTAATGCCTATACACAAAAAGCGTTGCAGGCCGGTTGCGGCATACGAAAGCCAAAAGGCCCATCCTCCGGATGGGTCTTTTTGCTCTTGTGCCGCTGTCGGTAAAGAGGTATGTTACAGATAGGCCTTATATCGTAAAGGAAAATATATGAAAAAACTACCTGTTGTGTTGTGTGCTTTGTTTGTGCTGTCTGCAGGACCGGCTTTTGCGCAAAAAGGGTTGGTAACGGCCACCCGCGCTCTTCGGCAAGGCTTTATCGGCGTTCCCAAAGCGTTGGTTAAAGTAAATGCCCGCGGTTTTTTTGCCGTTTCCAAACCGTTTTCCGCTCAGGCGTTTAAAACGCCGGACGCGGTACGGCTTTCTGCGGTAAATCTTGGCGTACGGGAAAGTTTGCGTGTGTCCGCCCAATACCAGGCTCATTTAAAGAAATTTTTAGAAATCAAAAAAGAAATGGATATTTTCTTGGGGTATCAGAAATTGGAACCTCAGCATATAAGTGCTTTTGAAGTGCATTCCCGGATGAATGATCTGGCGCAGGCCGAAAAAGAATTGGCGGCGATGGAGCGCATTGTGGGGCCGAAGGATGCGGGGATTCACTTGGGCCGGTCGTATCTTTATCAGGCGCGGATGGCGCTTCAGCCTAATTATGCCAGCCTTTATTCCAAGACAGAGGAAAAACCAACCAATTCCCTTCGTTCTTTTAATGCGGATCAGTTTTTATTAAAAGACCCGGACGGCACTTCTTTAACGATGAAGGATACTTCCCCCGGCTCGGACGGATTTGCCCGTGCGCGGCAGATGGCCGCCGAACTGCCGGAGATGACGATCGCCGTATTAAACGACGACCCGGAAATTTTGGAATGGGCGAGCGACTGGAACGCCCGGGGATTTTTCGGAGCCGGCAGCCGTATGAGAATCTTTAACTCGCTGGAACGGTTTATGGACATTGTAAAGGATATTAAGTATGACGTGGTGCTGATTGATTATGTGCTGGAGGACGGGGTCAGCCTGGCGGCGGTGGACTGTATTCGCCAGACGGGAGCCTCCACCGTGATTTTGCTCAACAGCGCGCTGATGGATAACGAAGTCCATGCGGAAAAACTGTTTGAGCGCGGCGCGGACGGATTCGTTTCTTCCGTGGGGTTCCGTGCCGACAACGGCGGCGCGCGCATCGCCAACGCACTCTATAATTATATGCAAATCCACGGCCGTGCCGCCCTTACCCCGCATAGCTGACGTGAGGATTTGCCGGGTTTAGCGCAAACAGACCCATATGGCGGATGGGTCTTTTTGCTCTTGTGAAAAGGCATATAAAAAGTTAATTTATAAGTAACTTTTAGCTGAGGGATAGGTGTATGAACAAATTAACCGGTGTTTTACTCTCTTTGTGTTTATTGGCTTCGGCCGGGGCCGCCTCTGCGCAGGACCGTTATACGTCCACCCTGCGGGCCATCCGTGCCGGGGTGATGGCTAACGGAAATAAATTTTCCCGTATTGCCGCGCGCGAATTTTTTGCCGATCATCTTTCGCTTTCCGTAGCGGAATTCAAAACGGCGGACGCCATTCGCAGCGGCCTGCTGGCCCACGGCGCGCAGGAAAGTCTGCGGCTGTCGGAGCAGTACCGCTCCAACTTAAATAAATTTTTGGAAATCAAGCGGGAGCTGGATATTTTCCTGCGCTATCAGATGCTGGAGCCGGAAAACGTTTCTTCGTTGGAAGTAAACGCCCGCTGGGAGGAGGCCCGAAAGGCCCGCCGGGCGCTGCAGGAGATGGAGCGCATTGTGGGCGCGCGGGACCGGGGCGTTCATTTGGGTAAGTTATATATGGACCGGGTAATGGAAGCGTTAAAACCGACTTACGCCGGTTTGTCCGGCAAGAAAAAAGCCTCTATGCCGGAAAAACTCCGCACGGAGAATTCTTTTAACGCGGATCGGTTTTTCTTAAAAGACCCGGACGGCACTTCTTTGACGATGAAAAACACGTCCCCCGGGTCTGACGGATTTATCCGGGCGCAGAAAATGGCCGCCGAACTGCCGCCGATGACGATTGCCGTATTAAACGACGACCCGGAAATTTTGGAATGGGCGCGCGGCTGGAACGCCCAGGGATTTTTAGGGACCGGCAGCCGCGTGGCGGTGTTTGATTCGCTGGGCAAGCTGATGGAATGGGTAAAAGAAGTAAAATACGATGTAATTTTGATGGATTACGTGCTGGAAGACGGCGTAAGCGTATTTATGATTGACCATATCCGCATGGCGGGCGACAAGTCCACCGTTATTTTGGTGAACAGCGCGCTGATGGATAACGAAGTCCCTGCGGAAGATTTATTTGAGCGCGGTGCGGACGGGTTTGTTTCTTCCGTGGGCTTCCGCGCCGACAACGGCGGGGCGCGCATCGCCAATGCGCTGTACAATTATATGCAGCAGCACGGGCGCGACGCTCTTACGCCCTATTCCAAACGCTGAACCCCGGCGGTGGGATGTCCTTTTTAACAAAAACAGGGAAGGCGTTTAACGCCTTCCCTTATTGGCATAATACTTATTAAAGTATCCTTCGGTCCTGATGTTCTTTAGGACCCGGTGATTCCAGAGCCGACTGGAACAACCTTTCCCCCCGGTACTGCTTTTATCCCCCCGGATCAATCTTACTGCTCATAAGTATAGTATAACGCCCATAACGTCCTTTTACAACCCGGAAAAAGGGTTATATTAAGGCAGCGGCGTTTCGGGCGCGCGGCGTTCCAGCCGGGCGGCCAACCACGTAAACGCCAGCCCGGGCGCCGCCGCCGTACAGCAAAGCAGAACGGCCGTTTTAAGCCCCCACATATCCGACGCCTGCCCGACTAACACCGGGGAAAGCGCGTCCCCCAGCGCGTGGATGAGAAAGATATTCACCGCAAACGCCATAGAATGAACCTTCGCGCGGGTGGAAGCCACAATGGCGGCCGCAATCGGCCCGGTGGGCAGGAACAGGCATACAATCGCCAGGCCGAAGCACGTCAGCGCCAGCGGGACGTTTCCCGTCTGTATACCGGTCCACGCGGGAACGGCCAGCCCCGCCAGGGCCAGCGCCATGACCCAAAAATAGGCCTTCGGCGTGGCGCGCAGCAGTTTATCGGCCAGTTTGCCGCCTATATAAGTACCCGCCGCGCCGCATACCACCACCAGCGCGCCGAATATGGCGCCCGCGCGGGCGACGTCCATCTCCAGATAGCGGTGCAAATAGGTGGGCATCCAGGCCGACAGGCCGCCGATGATAAACGTAATCATGGCGTGTGCCAGGCAGATAAATAAAAACGGTTTGTTTTTAAGCAGCGCCAGATAGTCTTTGGCGACGGGTTTGTCGGCCGGGGGCTGCAGCAGGCGGCGCTGGTCTTTCAAACGCGTAAGCGCCAATATGCCCAAAAACAGGCCCGGAACGCCCGCCAGCATAAACGCGGCGCGCCAGCCCCAATGCTGGCCGATGAGTCCGCCCAGCAAATATCCCAGCGCGCTCCCGGCGGGAAGCGCCAGGCCAAACGCCGCCAGTATGGTGGCGCGTTTTTCTTTGGGGTAATTTTCCGCCAAAAAGGGCTGTGCAATGGTGGTAAATCCCGCTTCGCCCACGCCGATAAGTCCGCGCGTAAACAGAAGCCCCGCATAATTTTTGGCCGCCGCGCAGGCCAGCGTGGCCGCGCTCCAGATAAGCGCGCTGGCGCCAATCCATTTTTGGCGCTGGGTGCGGTCTGCAAAATAGCCCACCAGCGGCGCATAGCACATATACACCAGCATAAAGACGGAAGCCAGCGTGCCGAGCTGAAGGTCGCTCAGCCCCAAATCGCGCTGGATGAGGGGAAAAACGGAATAAAGCACCTGCCTGTCTATATAATTAAACAGGTTAAGCAGGAATAAAATCCAAAAAAGTCTTTTTACGTTTGTCATAAAACCCCGGGCCGCCGGGACGGAAACGGCCGTTTTTTCCCTTTCATTATTCTATAAAATAAAACTGGCAAACCCGCAAAAAAGAGTTATACTGTTATTCAACGGAGCAAATTTATATAATAAATTATCTTTTTGCCGGGAGGATTTATGAAAAAGGGTTTTACGTTAATTGAGTTGTTGATTGTGATGGTGGTGGTGGGCGTATTGGTAACGGTCAGCCTGCCCAAATACCGCGCCTCTATGGAGCGCGGCCGTGCCATGGAAGCTATTGCCAACCTCCGCGCCGCGAGCGACTTTGTAAACGCGCAGTATGTAATGGACGGCAATACGTACGTTAAAAATAATATCACGGACGGCGGCGATACTTTCCGCGGGGGCGATTTTACCAAGAGCTCTTATTTTGAAACGCCCTCCTGGTATACGGGCACTTCTTCCGCGGTTGTGGTGTATACGGCGCGCGATACCGGCGATTACGAGCTGTACGCCGTTAACAAAGACGGGGATTTGAAGTATATTGCGTGTTCGGGCGATTATGATTCGTGTCTGAATATCGGTATGGAGGAAGCTTCGTTTACCGACAGTTACAGCAACAGCAATTTGATTATGAACTTTCAATAAAAACGGTTATGATGAAAAAGGCCCGCTCCCAAGAGCGGGCCTTTTTGTCGGGCAAAATACATTTTACCGCGCGCGCTGTTGGCGCAGGGCTTCAAACAGCACGATGGCGGCGGAAGCGGAAAGATTCAGCGAGCGGACTGGGCCCGTCATCGGGATGGTGAACAGGCGGTTTTTGTAGCGTTCGTAAAAATCTTTGGGCAGGCCGCAGGATTCCGCGCCGAATACCAGAAAAGCGTCGGGCGGGAAGGCTGCGTCCCAATACGCGGTTTTGCCTTTGGTGGAGAGGAAAAACAGCTGTTCTTCGGCGGGTTTTTCGGCTTCCAGGAAGGCGTCCCACGTTTCGTGGCGGCGGTAATCCAGGTTGGGCCAGTAGTCCAGCCCCGAGCGGCGTATTTCTTTGGAGGCGATTTTAAACCCCAGCTTGCCTACCAGGTGCAGGCGCGTGCCGGTGGCCACGCAGGAGCGGCCGATATTGCCGGTATTGAAGGGTATTTCGGGGTTTACGAGTACGATGTTGAGCATAGAGGTTATCTGTCTGTCATTGCCGGCAAGGTCCGGCAATCCAGTTTGTTCATAAAGTAAAATACAAATCTTTCCAATCGGGATTATTTTTTTCAATCAGTTGAAGCTTCCAACGGCGTTTCCATTTTTTGATTTCTTTTTCCCGGGCAATGGCGTGCAAAATATCCGAGTACAATTCATAATACACCAGCGTATGAACGGTATATTTTTTTGTAAAACCGTCCGTTAAATTTTGTTTGTGTTCCCAAACGCGGCGGATTAAATTGTTGGTTACGCCGACATACAACGTTCCATTGCGGCGGCTGGCCAATATGTATACGGCGTTTAAAGCGGTAGTCATCTTTATTAAAAGACCTGGATTGCGGAACCATGTCCGCAATGACGGCGTTAACTTCTAAAACGAAAGGGCTTCTAAAAAGCCCTTTCGTTCATGATAAACGGTTTTTTATTCTTCCCAGCGGATGAACAGCGGGGTCAGCACGTTGGGAATGTTGTCGTTAAAGGGCAGGATGCGCATGGCGTAATCCTGGCGGCCGCTGTTCAGCGGGGACATAGACACCTCGTACAGGTAAGCGTCGCCGTCTTTGCCGGTATTGGTCATATCAATGGCGGCCTCTTTAACGATGTCTCCCAGCGAACCGCGCTGGCCCAGGTACAGCTCCACCTGGATATCCTGCGGCGTTAAACTGCCCAGGAACACGCGGGACTTAAAGTTTACCTTGTCGCCCATCAGGATGGCCGTTTCGGGCTGGGGGGTAACGTCGGTTACGTTGACGCGATACCAGTTTTCCGCAATTTTGCGCCGCCACGCGGCCACCGCTTCGGCTTTGCCGGGCTCGCCCAGAATCAGGCCGTAGTTATTGGCGGGAACATAGAACTTTTCGTAGTATTCCTTTACCATGCGGTTGGTGTTAAAGAACGGGGCGATGTGCTTGATGGATTCTTTCATCAGCGACACCCACGGCAGGGAATAACCCACTTCCGCTTCTTTGGCGTAGTAGGCGGGGGCGATGTCCTGCTCAATTAAGCTGTAGAGGGATTCGGCTTCCACCGCGTCGCGTTCGGCTTCGGATTTATAGTTTTCCGCGCCGCCGATGGACCACCCGAAATCGCACGGACCCACTTCATCCCACCAGCCGTCCAGGATGGACAGCGCCAGCGCGCCATTAAGCGCAGCTTTCATACCGCTCGTACCGCTGGCTTCCATCGGGCGGATGGGGTTGTTGAGCCACACGTCCACGCCCTGCACCATATAGCGGGCGGTGTTCATGTTGTAGTCTTCCACGAAAACGATTTTGCCTTTAAAGCGCGGATCGTTCTGCGTCAGGCCCACAATCATTTTGATAAATTCTTTGCCGGCGGTGTCGGCCGGGTGCGCTTTACCCGCAAATACGAACTGCACGGGGCGCTGCGGATTGTTGACGATTTTGTCCAAGCGGTTCAAATCTTTAAAGAGCAGCGTGGCGCGTTTGTATGTGGCAAAGCGGCGCGCAAAACCGATGGTCAGCGTGTCGGGGCGCAGGACTTTGCTGGCTTTTTTGACGCTCATCACGTCCATTCCCTGGCGGGTAAGCTGGCGTTTTAAGCGGCCGCGGACCATATCAATCAGTTTGTTTTTGCGCACGGTATGCACGTTCCAGAGTTCGGCGTCCGGTACGTCGGTAATTTTGTCCCAGAGTTTGGCGTCCGACGGGTCCACTTCGCCCAGCTGGTCGTTGTTAAAAAGATATTTCCGGTACAGCTCGTTGAGTTCGTGCGAAATCCACGACGCGCTGTGAATGCCGTTGGTGATGCTGGTTATCGGCACTTCGCTTACCGGCAGGCCGGGCCAGAGGTTGTGCCACATCTCGCGGCTGACTTTGCCGTGCAGCTTGGCTACGCCGTTGCAGAAAGCCGCCAGACGCAGCGCCACGACGGTCATGCAGTAGGTGGCGGAGTCGGCCGTTTCTTTGCCCAGGGCCAGGAATTCATCCCAGGAGATACCCATCTCGCGGGCGTAGAAATCCATATATTTACGCACGAGCTCCGGCGCGAAGTGTTCGTTGCCCGCGATAACCGGCGTGTGCGTGGTGAAGACGGAAGAAGCCCACACGATTTCGCGCGCCTGGGCGAACGTGAGGTTTTTCTCCTTCATAATATCAATAATGCGCTGGAACAGCAAAAACGCGCTGTGCCCTTCGTTAATATGGTATACGGTGGGTTTGATGCCCATGGCGTTAAGCGCTTTTACGCCGCCGATACCCAGGACGACTTCCTGGCGGATGCGGTTCTCGCGGTCGCCGCCGTAAAGTTTTTCGGTAATGGCGCGCTGGGCGGGGGTGTTTTCCTGGAGGTTGGTGTCCAAGAGGTACAGGGACGTGCGGCCCACGGGTACGCGCCAGACGCAGGCTTTGACGTTTTCGGCGCCGAGCGGAATGTCCACCACCACTTCTTTGCCGTCTTTCATCATGCGTTCAACGGGCATATGGGCCCAGTCGTTATCCGGGTATTCCTCATTCTGCCAGCCTTCGCGGTTGAGCACCTGCTGTACGTAACCCTGTTTGTAGAACAGGCCCACGCCGATAATCGGCATACCCAGGTCGCTCGCGGATTTCATATGGTCGCCCGCCAGCATGCCCAGGCCGCCCGAATAAATCGGCAGGCCTTCGCCAATGCCGTATTCCATGGAGAAGTACGCCGTCAGCAAATTGCCGTTTTCGCGGCGGTGTTCCTGATACCAGGTGTGCTGGTTGTTTTTATAGTTGTAGTAGGCTTCTTTAACTTTGTTTAAATTATTGACGAAGGTTTCGTCTTTGCTAAGTTCTTCAAAGCGTTTCTGCGGCACGCAGCCCAGGAACCATTTCGGGTTGCGTTTGGCGGCGGTCCAGAGTTTCGGGTCCACCTGTACGAACAGCAGGATGGCCTGCCAGTTCCAGGTAAACCACATGTCATTGGCCAACTCTTCCAGGAACTTGATGTTTTCGGGCAGGTTGGGCTGAACGTTGAACGAATGAATTTTCATAAATTATCCCCTTATTTTTGTATATATCAAATTATATAAAATTAGGACTTATCCGCGCGGATAAAAAGGGTTAAAGCGCATAAAAAAGCCGCTTCCCCCCCAGGGGAAGCGGCCTAATGCAGAGCGGATTTTACAGTACGGCGCTTAAAATGACGAAGTACGCAATCATCACGGCCGCGCCCAGACCCACGGCGGCTTTGGCCCATTCCTTGCTTTTAATGCCCAGCTTGGAAGCGCAGATAATGTTGGGGATGTTGCCGGGAATCAGCATACCGCCGGAAACAATTAAGCTCATCAGCAAAAACGTCAGCGTGCGGGTGCTGATGTCGGGCGTTACTTCAATGGCGGCTAGGGTGGCGTTGTCCAGGACGGCCGACAGGGTGTTAATCCAGTACAGCCAGCCGGCGGACAGGTGGGAGATGGTCTGCATCGCGAGGGGTTTTAAACCGTCGCCCAGGAATACCAGCGCCATCACGAACAGATACACTTTGGCCGCGCGGATGATAATGCTTTTGACGGAATGTTCGTCCTGCGTGTCGGCGGCTTGGGGGCCGGGCGCTTTTTGGATGGGATTTTCGCGGATGGCGCTGGCGAGGGCGGCCATAAACACAATCCCGCCCAGCACATACCAGCCCAGGTGGTTAATTAAAAAGAAGAAATCGGCGTAGTGCGGCTCGCCGGAGAGTTTGGAGAGCACCACCGTGCCCAAGGGCTCGCCGATAGAGGTCAGCACCGCGCCCATTCCGATGGAAAAACACGAAAACACCACCAGTTTAATGCGTCCTTTGCGCTCCAGCGGCAGCATTACGGCCACTTCGGACAAAATAAGCGCGGCGATGATGGCGGTAATTAAGCTGGACGTAATGCCCAGGATGAAAACGATTAAAAAAAGCGTCGTGCGCAGGCCCAGCGCTTTGACGGCTTTTTGCGTGAGCCGCTGGATATTTTTATTAAATTTGCGGAACAGCAGTCCGGCCACCAGCACCGCGGCGGTGATTTTTATCGGGTCTTCCAGCGCGGTCAGCACCAGGTGCCCGCTCCAGGCTTTGGAAACGGTAACGGCAAACGCGCCGCAGAGAAACAGGAAGGCTTCCAGATTTTCTTCCACTTTATGCACGGTAAGCGGCAGGAACAGCACTACTGCAATCAAGACGGACAAAAGCGTCATCTGCACGGCGGATAATTCCATAAAATACCCCTTTTGCTCTAAAATAAAATCTATTGGCAAACTACATATAAGATTATATAAAAAACGGCGCGCGGCGGCGGCAAAACGCGCGGGCGGACGCGGAAAAAGAAAATATGGTAAAATAACTTTATAAGTCCCGTTCGTCTAGCGGTCCAGGACGCCGCCCTCTCAAGGCGGAGATCACGAGTTCAAATCTCGTACGGGACGTTTTTTCTTCTCTTTTTACCCCGCTTTACGGCGGGGTTTTTTGTTTTAACCGGCCGGAATACCGTATATTACTGCATATTACTGCGCCCCGGCCAGGCACGCTGCGCGCCGCCAAACCACGCCCTGGTGAGCGAGCCCTGCGACTGGTCCGAAGTCGTGTCCGTTCTGCCGTTTTAAGCAGGTCTTAGCCCTGTTTATAAAACGCCTCAAGGCGGAAGAAT
>NZ_CAUDSG010000007.1:0-57481 GCF_958451995.1 Candidatus Avelusimicrobium alvi | reverse complement strand
CTGCCGGCCAATGCCCATAAAATCCAGTTTTACGCGGCGCGTTTTACAACTCGCTACCGCTCAAACAAATAAAACGCTTCTCCCGCGTAAAACGGATTTTATAGACGGGCGAAGGCCGGAGTAACAACGGCAACAACACGGCTAAGACCTGCATAAAACGGCAAAACGGCTGCAGCGTGCCTGGCCCAAACGCCTCAAGCTCCGCCCTTCATAGACAGAAAAAAACCTCCCATCCGGGAGGCTTTTTAAAATCAGCAACATTTCTACGCGGAAACTTTCACGCCGTTCTTCGGGCACCAATGCGCCAGCGTACAGCGCGAACATTCCGGCTTGCGCGCATTGCACACCTGCCGCCCGTGCAAAATAAGCGCAATGCCAAACCAGCCCCAATACTTATACGGAATAAGCTTCATCAAATCCTGCTCCACTTTCACGGGATCGGTCTGCTTGGTAAGCCCCAGCCGGAAAGACAGTCTTTTAATGTGCGTATCCACCACAATGCCTTCGGGCTTTTTAAAATAATCCCCCAGCATCACGTTGGCCGTTTTGCGCGCCACGCCGCGAAGCGTCAGCAAATCTTTCATATTTTGCGGCACTTCCCCGCCGTACACTTCGCAGATGCGCCTGGAAGTTTCAATTAAAGACAACGCTTTGCTGTGGTAAAACCCGGCGGAATGAATCAGTTTTTCCACGTCTTTCACTTCGGCCGCCGCCAGCTTGTCCGCCGTCGGATATTTTTTAAACAAGCCGGGCGTGATTTTATTGACGCGTTCGTCCGTACACTGTGCGGACAAAATCACCGCGCACAGCAGTTCCCACGCACTGCCGTGGTGAAGCGGAATGATATGCTCCGGGTATAGTTTTTTAAGTTCTTTGACAACGGCCGTTACGTCTGTTTTTTTAGCGGGCATGGAGTCCCCCCGTTTTGGAGTAAATGTACGCACCGGCCAGGAAAAGCAGGTTGACTAAAATAATCGTTGCGCCGGACGGAATGTTAAATAAAAACGATAAATAAACCCCCGCCCACACGCTTCCCACGCCAAACGCGGCGGACAGCCATAAAACCTGTTTAAACGTGCGGGAAATCAATAAAGCCGATACGGGCGGAATAATCAGCAAAGCCGAAATCAGGAAAATGCCCACCACTTTAAACGCCAGCACCACCGCCACGGACGTAACCACCACCAGCGCGGTATTGACGGCGCGCACCGGCACGCCGCGCGTGCGCGCGAAAGGTTCGTCAAAGCAGGCGGACGTTAAATCGCGGTAGAAAAAGAACAGCCCCGCCAGCACCGCCGCCAGCAGAATGCCGCACAGCACGGCTTCGTCCCTAGACACGGTTAAAATACTGCCGAATAAATACCCCAGCAAATCGGTGTTAAACCCGCCGGCCAGCGCGGTAATCAGCAGTCCCACGGAAAGCCCCGCCGCGCTGACGATGCCGATGGCGGCGTCCCCGTAGATTTTAAATTTCTGCGTAATTTTCATAATGCCTAAAGAAGACAGCACCACCACCGGCACCGACATATACACCGGGTTCGCGGACGTGAGCAATGCAACCGCCACCCCCGTCAGGCAGACGTGGCTCATCCCGTCGCCGATGAGCGACAGCCTTTTAAGTACCAGAAATACGCCCAGGAGCGCGCACGAAGCGGCCACCAAACTCCCGGCAGCCAGCCCGCGCTGTACAAATCCGTAGCTTAAAAATTCGGCAATCATTTTCCCCCTCCGCACGAGCACCCCAGCGGGCAGTGCCCGTGGTTATGCAAATGGTCAATGGTATGCTGGGCAAAAGCGCCGAGTTTTTCGGCCACTTCTTTGGAATGGCAAAACTCTTCTTTCGTACCGAAAAAGACGAGTTTCTTGTCCACATACATAAATTTGGAAATATATTTGCCCACTTCCCCGGTGTCGTGGGTGATGAGCAGAATGGTTACGCCGCGCTTGGCGTTAAGTTCGCCCAGCAGATTAAAAAACATCTCGCGGGATTCCGCATCCAGCGCGGTGGCAGGTTCGTCCAAAATAAGCAGTTCCGGCCGGCTGACCAGCGCGCGCGCCAGCAGTACGCGCTGCTGCTGGCCGACGGATAAATCGTGAAAAATGCGCCCGGCATACTCGCGCGTGCGGGTTTTTTGCATGGCGTCGTACACTTGCCTTAATTCGCCCGCCGATACGCCGCTTCCTCTGTGCGAAGAAAGCCCCATCAGCACCACTTCTTCGGCCGAAACCGGAAACCGGCTCTGCGATACCGGGCTTTTCTGCGCCAGATAACCGATTTTATGCCAATCTTTAAATTGAGCCAGTTCCGTGCCGAACAGCTTAATTTCACCCGAGCCTTTTTCCAGCCCCAGCAACAGTTTTAATAAAGTGGTTTTACCGCCACCGTTGGGGCCGATGAGCCCCACGTAATCGCCCGCTTCCACGGAAAAAGAAATATTTTCCAGCACCGGTACGCGCACATACGCAAAGCGCAGACCACGGGCTTCAATTACGCTTGGCATCCGAGCCCCCTCTGCAGGCTTTCCAAATTGCGCCGCATCAGTTCCCCGTATGTAACGCCTTGGTCAAAATCCTGCTTGCTTACGTGTTCCACGGTGTAGAGCGGCAGCACCTGCGCGCCGGTTTCGCCCGCCACGGCGGCGGACAAACGCGGGGAAAGCGTTTCTTCGGTAAAAATCACGCGCACGTGATTGTTTTTAATAAACTTTACCAGTTCCGCCAGCTTGCGCACGGAATGTTCCCCGTCGTGCGAAGAACCCGCCAGCGCGGAAAGGGACAAATCGTAATTTTTGGTTAAATTTTTAAACGCCAAATGCCCTACGTGCACGACTTCGCGGCTTTGGCAGTCGGCCAGGCCCTTTTTATAAGCTTCGTCCAGCGCGGTCATTTCTTCGTCAAACGCTTTTAAATGGGCGGCGTACGCGTCTTTATGGGCGGGGTCTTTCTCCGCCAGCGCGGCGGAAACGGCTTTTGCAATTTGTTTGACGTTGTTAAAATCCATCCACACGTGCGGGTCGTCGGAAGCGGCGGCGTACTGCGCCGCCTGAAGAACTTGCGTATTTTCCCCCGCGCCGGAAGCAATATCTTTAGCCCATGGTTCAATCCGGTCCGACACGTACACAAACAAATCCGCCTCCCTTACTTTTACAAGCGCGCCCGGTGTGGGTTCAAAAGAGTGCGGCTCGGCATTGGCGGGCAGCAGCATGGATACGTCCGCCCGGTCCGCCGCCAGCTGTTTCACCAGCGTATACGGCACATAGCCCGAAACCACCACACGCGGCTTAGCCCCCTGCTCCACGGGCATATGATGACGGCGCGGCGCAGGCCAAAGCCGCCACACCAGCGCGGCCAGTAACAGAAAAACAACGGCAGGCAAATATCTCTTCATAAAAAACTCCCCCTAAACTCTCTATGGCTATATTATACGATTTCCCGGGCCCGGGCGGGAGCGGGGCTTACAATTTACTATAATGTAAAAAAGGAGAATTCTATGAGCTACATACTTGCGTTGTGTCTGTCGTTATGCTGGGGAACGGCGTTCCTCGCGTCCAAAAACATTGTGGAAAACCTGCCGCCCTACTGGGGCACGTTTTACCGCGTACTTGCGGGGCTGTGTTTCTTTATCGTTTTGTACGGCGTACAGCGTAAGAACTTAAAATGCCCCGTCAAACAATTATGGCGCCCGTGGACCATCGGCTTCCTGCTCATTTTGCTCCCGTTTGCGGCTATCTCGTGGGGCCAGCGGTTCGTCGCGCCCACCATCGGCGGTATTTTTAACGGCACGGTGCCGATATGGTCGTTTATCGCCGGGGCCGTACTGCTTAAAGGGGAAGACCGCTTTACCTGGCGGCGCGCCATCGGCGTAACGGTGGGTATGGTCGGCCTGCTTATTATCATGCGCCCGATGATTGCCGCCGCACAGCTGGACGCCAGCCCGCTCGCGCTCTACGGCTGCATTGCGTTTTTGATTATGGCGTGGTCGTACAGCTTGGGCAACGTGCTTACCAAAAAAATTATGGTGGACAGCAACGCCATCCCCTACGAAGCCAACACCTTCCACCAATACCTTTTCTCCGCCGTCGTATTGCTTATCGTCTCGTTTGCTTTTGAGCCGCTCCCGCCCGCTTCGGCGTTTACCACCAAAGTGGTGCTGTCCATCATCAGCGCGGGCGTGTTTTCTTCCGCCGTGGCGTTTTTGCTGATGGTGGCGCTTATCAAACGCTGGGGCGCCACGCGTATGGCCTCCGTTACGTATTTTACCCCCGTAGTCGCAATGGCGAGCGATATGATTGCGTTTGGCCGTATGCCTTCCGGCGCGGAAATTGTGGGGCTGTTGTTCATTTTCGGCAGTTTGGTAATGATTCAAAAGAAAGTAACACCCGAAAGCAAATAATATATGAAAAAGATTTTAAACCTCCAGTGCATTAACTGCGGCAAAGAACATAAAACGAGCGAGGCCAACTTCGTTTGCACGGCCTGCGGCGGGAACCTGGAAGTCAATTACGATTACAAGCTGATTTCCAAACGCTTCAGCATAGGAAAGCTCAAAGACAACCGCGAGTTTGACATGTGGCGCTATATGGACCTTTTGCCCATCAACGACCACGACAAAGTGCCCCATGTACACGTGGGCTGGACGCCGCTCTACCCGTGCAAAGACCTCGCCAAAGAGCTCCACATCTCCAACCTCTTGATTAAAGACGAAGGCCGCAACCCCACGGGCTCCATCAAAGACCGCGGCAGCGCGGTGGCCGTGGCGCGCGCGCTGGAACTGGAACAGGGCGTCATCGCGGACGCTTCCACCGGCAACGCGAGCGACTCGCTGGCGTGTCTGACGGCCAGTATGCCGATGAAAACCGTCATCTTTGCGCCCAAATCCGTGCCGGACCCGAAGCTGGTGCAGTTACTGGTATACGGGGCGGAAGTCATCGGCGTGGACGGCTCGTACGATGAAGCGTTTGAACTCTGCAAACAATCCGTGCAAAAATACGGCTGGTATTCCCGCGCCGCCGGGTTCAACCCGTTTACGCGCGAAGGCAAAAAAACCTGCGCGTTTGAAATCTGCGAACAATTGGATTGGGAAGCGCCGGACAAAGTGATTGTGGCCGCCGGGGACGGAACCGTGCTGGCCGGCCTGTGGAAAGGGTTTACCGATTTTAACAAGCTGGGTATTATTGAACGTATGCCGCAGATGATTGCCGTGCAGGCCGAAGGCAGTGCGGCCATCGCCCGGGCGTTTAACAACCGCACCGAAGTGCAATCCGTCGCCGCGCACACGGTGGCGGACAGCATTGTAGTCAACTATCCGCGCGACGCGGCGCTGGCCCTGCAGGCCTTGCAGGAATCCAACGGCCTCGCGGTAACGGTGACGGATGAGGAAATTTTAAAAGCCATCCCGGAACTGGCGCGCAAAGCCAACATTTTCGCCGAACCCGCCGGAGCCGCCACGTACGCCGCGCTAAAAAAACTGGTGGCCGATAAACAAATTGAACGCGACGAATCGGTCGTGCTCGTAGTGGGCGGAAACGGGTTAAAAGACATTGACTCCGCCATGCACGTCCTGCCCAAAGTATGCGTCATTCCCCCGACCATGGCGGCCGTGGAGGACGAACTGAAAGCCAAGGGCTTTATCAACTAGTTTACCCGCAAAAAAGGGCCTCCCCCGCTGAGGGTGAGGCCCTTTTTTACACGAGATTTTAACCTTCACTTCGTATAAGCGGCTTATTTATTCATTTGTTCAAACGCGTCCAGGCTGGAACTGCGCACTTCAGTCGGCACACAAATGCTGCCCACCTGCCGCCCGTTGCACGGGTTGCGCGCCGCAGCCGGCTGCGCCCCCGCCTTGGCGCCCGGCGTTTGGGAGGACGCGGCGGGCTGCGTAAGCCCCGGTACGCTCATCATCTGCCGCGTCTGCCCGGCATAGCGTTTCAATATAGCCGCCATCAAAATACCCACAATCAACACGGCAATTAACATCCCGATAAGGCCAAACCCCTGTGTCTTTTTCATAAACACTCCTTTTGGTTATTGTAGCAAAAACGCCCCGCGCGGCAGGACGGAAACCTGCTTAAAACCGCTTAAAAACGGCGGAAAACTCCCTTTTTCCGCTCTAGAAATGCTAAAATAAAATGGGGAAAAAATCTCTAAACGACAGTTCAAAAACTCAACAGGGTGAGGTATTAACATCATGACGCAAAATTTATCTTCGTCCGCCTTGGTCAGACCCTTGGCCAAAGACGTTCACGCCGAAGCGGACATTCCGTCCGGATACGGCAAAACGGAAAGCTATCTGCTTCCCAAAGATCCGGCCTGGCTTTTCTTATTTTGGGAAATTACCCAAAACACGCTGGATTATATTAAAAGCCAGTACAGCGAAGACGTGCTTAAAAACTCCCGCACCGTCATTCGTCTGCACGACGTTACCAACGTAGAATTTTTTGACGGCACCAACTCCGTAACCTATTACGATATGCCCGTCATCTTTGAAGCCCGCAGCTGGTACATCAACGCCCCCCAGTCCGGCCGCTCGTACCTGGCCGACCTGGGCTATATTACGCCCGACGGAAAGTTTATCCTGGTTTCGCGCAGCAACACGACGCTCCTGCCGCCCGGAAAAGTGTCCGACGTGGTGGACGACAAGTGGATGGTGGTGGAAGGCGACTTCCAGAAACTCTTAAAACTCGCGGGCGCGGATTATATCGGCCTGGGAGCCAGCGAACTGATGCACGTACTGGGCCAGCGCTGGAAACTGACCGAGCTCACCTCCTCCGGCGCGCCGACCTCGTGGTCTTCGTTTACGCTGCACCTGGACAAAGTACAGCCCGAAGAAGACGAAGACATTTGGCTTCAGGCCGACTGTGAAATCATCATCTACGGTTCCGCCTCCAAAAACGCCATCGTGTCCATCAACGGGCAGGATATTGAGTTAAAAGAAGGCAAATTTTCCATCCGCCAGCATCTGCCCGCGGGCAGCGTGGTGGATCTTCCCATCAAAGCGCGCAACGCCAAAGGCGACAAGACGCGCCAGGTGAACATCAAAGCTCTGCGCGAGCAAGGAAAGTAATATGGGAGAAGAAAAAGGCTACTTGGCGCTGGTGCTCCATGCGCACCTGCCGTTTATCAAGCACCCGGAATACCCGGACTTTTTGGAAGAAGACTGGTTTTACGAAGCCATGGTGGAAACGTATATTCCGCTGTTAAACGTATTTGAAAACCTGACCGAAGAAGGCACCGATTTCCGTTTAACGATGTCCCTCACGCCGCCTTTGTGCAATATGATGTCGGACCCGCTTTTAATAGGCCGCTTCCGCCATTATTTAAACCAGCGCGTGGAGCTTTCCCAAAAAGAGCTCAACCGCACGCAGGGCACGGAGTTTGAAGGCGTCGCGCGGATGTATTTCAACAAGTTCCGCCGCTACCAGGATTTATTTGAAAACCGCTACCACGGCCACGTGCTGGAAGGGTTTAAAAAATTCCAGGATATGGGCAAGCTGGAAATCATCACCTGCTGCGCCACGCACGGCTATCTGCCGCTGATGGTGCATAAAGAAAGCGTCAACGCGCAGGTGAAAATCGCGGCGCAGGACTACAGAAGCCGCTTCGGCCGCAGCCCCAGAGGCATTTGGCTGGCCGAATGCGCCTATAATCCCGGCGATGATAAATTTTTAAGAGACGAAGGCATCCGCTTCTTCTTTACCGAATCCCACGGCGTGCTGCACGGCACCCCGCGCCCGAAATACGGCATTTACGCCCCGGTGTACTGCCCGCAGACCGGCGTGGCCGCCTTTGCGCGCGATATGGAATCGGCCCAGCAGGTGTGGAGCGCCGAAGCCGGCTACCCCGGCGACCCGCGTTACCGCGAATTTTACCGCGACCTGGGGTACGACCTGGATTACGATTACATCAAGCCCTACCTTCATTCCGACGGCGTACGCCGCAACATCGGTATGAAGTACCATAAAATTACCGGCAAAGTGGCCCTGAACCAAAAACAGGCCTACAACCCGCACGAGGCGCGCGAACTGGCCGCCCAGCACGCCGGCAACTTTATGTTCAACCGCCAGAAACAGATTGAATATTTAAGCACCATACTGGACCGCAAACCGCTCGTGGTGTCTATGTACGACGCGGAACTCTACGGCCACTGGTGGTACGAAGGCATTGAGTTCTTGGAATACCTGTTCAAGAAAATCTATTACGACCAGAAGGACATTAAACTCGTAACCCCCAGCGAATACCTGGAAATGTACCCGGAAAACCAGATGGTGCAGCCTTCCATGTCCTCGTGGGGCGATAAAGGCTACCACGACGTGTGGCTTAACAGCGGCAACGACTGGATTTACCGCCACCTGATTAAATCCGCCGAGCGCATGATGGAACTGGCCAACAAGTTCCCCAATGCGGACGGCCTGCTGCGCCGCGCGCTCAACCAGCTCGCGCGCGAGCTGGTGCTGATGCAGTCTTCCGACTGGGCGTTCCTGATGACCACCGGAACCGCCAAGGAATACTCCACCAAACGCACCAAAGACCATGTCAAACGCTTCAACGAACTGTACGAACAAATACAGGGCAACCGCATTGACGAAGGCTTCGTCTACGACCTGGAACAGAAAGACTCCATCTTCCAGCAAATGGACTACAACGTCTACTCCAGCGCGGCGAAAGAAGCGGTGCTGGCCAAATACTAATTCGCAGGACCAACCGATATCCCCCGGCTATGCCGGGGGTTTTTTATATGCCAAAGACCTACCGGCCTCCTGGGTCCAAAGGCCCTTTCGGCGGCAGATTTATTGTTTTATACTATACATATGAAAATATTTATCTTGCTGTTATCCGCCCTGCTGCTTGCGCTTCCGGCCCCGGCGCAAATTTTGTCCAAACTGCCAAAAGCCGTTTCGCTTTCAAAAATTGAACCCGCGGTGTCCCGTGCGCTCAACGCCGCCGCACGCAACGCCAAAGCGTTCAACACAGGCCTTTCCTCTTCTTGGACCAAACAGATTTTAAATCAGCGTTTCCAATTTCAAAGAGAGTACAAAGACGCCCTTGCCCTGCATCAGTATATCCAAAATTTCCGCCCGATTTCGCGCAATGTTCTGCGCCGCCAAATTCAAAGCACCGTTATAAACAATACGTTGAGAACGTCTTTGTTAAACCAGTTGAACGAGGAATATTTTACCGGTATGGAACAGGAACTGGAACAATACTTTGACCTTAACTCGCAGTTCCCGTTCTTCTCCGCCAGCCGCGCCCCCAATGAAACGTTTGCGCACTCGGTCAACGAGTATTTAAACACCCACCTGCACAAAGCCCCTTGGCAGCTGCGCGAGCCGCTTCAATTCGGCGGGATGCGCGCCATCCAACTGCAAATTGCCCGCTATTCGGAAACGGCCTCCCCGCTGGAAGTGGCCGCTAAAAACGGCTTAAACGAAGCGGAAGCCAAACGCCTTTTCGCTCTGTATAAACAGGCCGAACCGCTAAACAAAACCATCAAAGAATACATCGCCAAAAAAACGCATACCAAACAGGAAAACAAAGCGTTTTTAACGGCATTGAGCGACCTGCGCCAACTGTACGACGAACTCATTTCTTTTGCAAAAAATTCCTCTTCCGTCAGAGGCACCGTTGAAATTTACAATAATCTTTTACAAGAAATGAACGCCTTTATCGCTAAAAACCACCGGGCGCCGCTTTGGAAAAACGAGGACGAACGCGCGTTATTTTTGCGGTTTGAACCGTTGGTTCTCGCCAACCAGGCCAATATGTTTGAAGAAATCGTGCCGACGCTAACAAAACTGTATGAAATTACGGAAATGTACCCGGTGCAAAGGCTGCCGGAAGCGGATTGTTTGAAATACGTGCAAGAATTTGTCCAAAAACAGGGGTTTCTGCCCCGTTCCGTAAAAATACGCGACTTCTTTGACACCCGTAAAGACGAGCCCATGCTGTTTGAAGCCATGACGTATTGGGAAAGCAACAGCGCCGGCTTTCGGAGCAAGATTCAGCGATTGAGAACCCCGGGCGAAGACAATTTCCCGCAGTTTTACTAATCCCGTTCCAACAAAAACCCCCGGGTTTGCGCCCGGGGGTTTTTGTTTGCGTTAAATTGTTTTTATTTGTATTCCAGTTTAACCAATTTGTACGTTTTGGGTCCGCGCGGCAAAATGGCTTCAAACGTTTCGCCTTCTTTTTTGCCGAGCACCCCGTTGGCCAGCGGCGATTTGACGGACAGCAGGCCCTTTTCCGGGTTGGACTCCATAGACCCTACCAGCGTATACGTAAACTCAATACCGGCGGACATATCCTGAATGGTTACGGTCGCGCCGATGCGCGCTTCGCTCTTGTCCACGGTCAAATCGTCGGTGATTTGCGCGTTTCTCAGGCGCGTTTCCAGTTCCTGGATGCGAATCAAGGTTTCCGCCTGTTTTTCTTTGGCGGCGTGGTATTCGGCGTTTTCCTTCAAATCCCCCTGCGCGGCGGCATCCCCGATTTCGGTGGAAAGCTGGGCTTTTAAATCTTTCAAATCTTTCAGCTCGTTTACCAGAGCTTCGTATTTTTTACGGCTTACATAGAATGGTTCAACCATAGTGGCAACTCCTTAAAGACTTAACATAGTTAGTGTACTATTTATCTGGCCATATTTCAACGCCTGTCCCCCAAAAACGATTTATTGCTATAATCTGGAATATGACTAAACTCCGGCTGCTTTTTCTTGTCTTGCTCTTTTGCCCGCCGCCCGCCGCGGCGCAGAACGACCATGTGCGCATCGCCGAAGAAAACGCCCCCGCGGTAGTGGCCGTAAACGTGGTTAAAAAAGACGGGTCCACCTTTACGGGCACGGGCTTTGTGGTTACGCCGGACGGCCTCATCGCCACCAGCCGCCACGTATCCGCCGACGCGCTGTATATCAACATTACGTTTAACAACGGGGCCGTATCCGGCGAAGCCGTCGGCGTGGCCGCCGCCGGCAACGTGGACCTTTCGCTTTTAAAAATATCCGCCCGCAACCTGCCTTATGTTACGCTGGGCGATTCGGACACCGTCCTCCCCGGCCAGACCATCACCGTCATCGGCAACCCGCGCCGCCTGCAAAACACCATTTCCTCCGGGCTTATCAGCCAGGTGCGCAAAAAGGCCGACGGCGTGATTTGGCACCAAATCAGCGCGCCCATCTCGCCCAGTTCCAGCGGAAGCCCCGTGTTTGACGAACACGGCCGGGTCATTTCCGTCGCTTTCGCCAGTTATAAAGGGGAAGGCAACCAAAACCTGAATTTCGCCGTGCCGTCCAACTACCTTTCCGAGCTGGCCCAAGCCGCCGGCTACGCGCTGCCTTCGCCCGAGGAAGAACCCCGCACAGCCGGCGCGGACGGGAACCCCTTTATTTCCCACATCAAAAAATCGTGGGAAATTCTAAAGCGGCTGGTCAAAGACCTATAACGAAGGCCCAGCCAGAGCCTGGGGCCTAAAGACCCTTGAAAAATACCCCTCAAACGGGTAGACTATTTTATAAGTAACCGGCTCAAGGCGCGAAACCCGCGGCCAAGACCGGGGAATTGTTATTATAAGCAACGGAGTTTGTATGAAAAAAACCGCTGGCAAAATTATGCTGATTGTATGCTGCGCGGCAGTAATTGCCTTCTTGCTGCTGCCCTTTTTGGAAACAACCGCGCCCGACAAAACCGCCGGGGCGGGCAAAAAAGCCACTCCCCAGATTTTTACTTCCAATCCGCTGACGGACCTCGTCAACCGCATTGCGCGCTTTTTCGGCGCCTCGCGCGGCGCGCAGCAGCCGCCCCAAACGTTAACCGCCCGGCAGGCCGCCGAGCAGTTCGGCTCGCCCGAAGGCGGGGAAGCCTACGCGGACGCGCGCGCGGCGGGCAATTATATTTCCACCGAAGAAACCCCCGACGCGGGCCGCCGGTATAATTACGGCGACGCTTCCCTGCAAAACGAAGAGGGAGACTGGGTGCTCATCCGCCAAACCACGCCCGACGGCGTAAACCCCGGTATGCACGAAGTAAACAGCCAGGAAAACGCCTACGACGCCTATATGCGCCAGGAACGCGCCGCGCGCTTCACGCCGGCGGCACGTATGAAACAGCGCAAAGCCGTGCCCGATTCCAAACTGGCCCGTTTCTTTAACCCCATCAAACGCTTTTTTGGTTTTGACGATACGGAAGAAAAACTGCCCAACGCCGATATTTGGGATGACGAACAGGCCGCCGTGCTGGCCTCATCCGACGGATTTGGCCGCTCGCGCGGGAAAAACAGCAGTTCTTTTGCCCGAGGGGGCAATATGGATATCAGCGGCATCGGCGGCGGCCTGCCGGACGGCGGCTCCGACGGACAGACGACAAACCTCCTTTCGTATCTGGACCCGGACGCCGCGCTTGACCAAGTAGCGGACTTTCTGGCCGATTCCAAATATCCCAACCCCAAAAACCCGCAGGAACAGAAAGCCAAAGAAGATTATCGGCAAAAACGCCGCGAAGAAAATCGCAGATTTTTTATGGCAAAAGCACAGGAACGCCTGAACCGTCTGGCGGCCGGCCAGGAACCGCAGGATGAGCTGAACAGCATTTTATCCGGCTGTACGGGTACGGCACCACGCCCGGTTAAAAGCGTAAACTCCTGCGCAATGCCCGGCACGAAATACCAGCCGGCCTCCCAAGATGAAATCCAAGCCGTTAAAACGCAAAACGCCAATCTGTTTTTCCAAAAAACAAACAAAATAATGCCGGCTTCGCCCATTATGCTGGTTTTGTCGCGCGCAACGGATATCCCCCAGGAAAACCTGGAAGGAGCGAAAGAAGAGTACTTAAAAACCAGAGAAATTTATGATTTCATGTTACAGAATGAGGACTGTTCTTCCAAGCCCTGCTATTGGGTAGCCAACGCGCAGCAAAACAACCCCGAACTGGTAGAATCGGTGGAAGCGGCCGGCGCCACCTTTAAAGGCGACCCGCTGGGCAAATACCAGAACATAAAGCAACAATTTACTGACTACAAACTCGCCCAGCTGCCGCCGGACGCAGGAGACGACGAACGGCAGCAAATTGTCAACCAGGCCGACGAATACGCCACTTCATACATCTTATATACAAAAGACGACTTAAAAGCCGTACAGGCCATAAACAGGCAAGCCATGAAACAGCGCAACCCCGGCATGGGCGCGGCCTTGTATTCCAGCTCCGCCCCGGTGGGCAAACAGCTCAGCGATGATTTGGGCACCACCACTTTCTTCTACGGCAAGGATGACAGCTTTATTGACGCAGACCAAAAGCCGGGCTTTGCGGATCGGGCCGCCGTATTAACTGAAAATCTGGCGGACCAAATCGCTTTCTTCCAGCAAATTGCACAGGAGATGAAACGCAACGCGGCCAGAGAGGTGGTAACGGACAATACCCGCGCCGCCGCCGAAACGATACAGAAAAAAAGCGCGGAAGACCGAAAAGCCTTTGACAAAAACAATAATTTGGGCGCCGCCGAACGCGGCCAGTAAATCCGCCCTGTTTCCAAACGCCCCCGCCTCAAGCGGGGGCGTTTTTGCGCCCTGCGTTTGCGCCGCTTTTTACCCGGGCTCCAGCGCCCGGCGCAAAAATCCGTTTCCGGGTTTCTTTTCTGCCAAAAAACGGGTATAATTTCTATATCGGTTTCACTCGCGCCCGTACGTACGGAGGGCGACCTTAAACACAAGGAGTCCGGCTTATGAAAAAACTGCTCGGCCTTTTACTCGTTTCTTCTTTTGTCCTGCTGGCGGGATGTCACCAGCAAAAAGAGTCCCCCTATAACCGCACCGACGATAAACAAGACTACGAGCGCCTGCTTCGCACGCACGTCTTTGCGGCGTGCTTAAACGAGGGCAAACCCTACGCCATGTATTCGCTGGCGAACCTGAATAAAAAACCTTCCGACAACGACCCCCGCTATAAAGTAACGTTCATCAACGGCCCGTGCGAAGGCAAAACCGTCTGGACGACGGACGTGCTCTTAAAAACCGCCGCCGTGGGCGCCGAACCGCTGCCCAAAGGCACCGTACTTTTACGCAATTTTTGGAACCCGAAAGATCCCTATGACCAGGACAAAACCGACCGCTGGCACAAAGGCGTCGTCAGCAGTTCAGAACGCCTGGACAAGGGCATCGTGGATATGGAATTTCCGCGCGACCGCAACGATTTTATGCCGGCGCGCGAAGGCGTATACCTGCATAACCTGCGCCACATCACGCAGCCCGAAGTGAAGGACGTGCGTACGTTTCTGTAACCCGCAGAACCGAATGGAAACCCGTTAAGGATGAATATGAATATCAAACGTTTAACCGCTTTACTCGCCTGCCTGCTCTGCCCTTTTGCTTTGCAGGCCGCGCAGGGGGACCCCATCAGCCTGGAAACCATGATTATTGACGTCCCCACCGCCGAAACTTTTGACCGCTACCAGGCCTCCTTTTTAACCCGCGCCTACGACCACGGCACGGTGATGGAAAGCATAGACTTCGGCGTCTACCCCCGCATTAACATCGGCGTAAGCATTGCGGCGCACGAACTGCTGGGCTCGTCGGACGATGTACGCGTGCTGGACCCGGACTTCCAGGCCAAATGGAAAATTTACGACGGCAGCCTCTACCTGCCCGCCATCGCCATCGGCTACGACGGCCGCCGCTACGGCTACGGATACAACGAGCACCGCGTATATGCCGACACCAAAGAATACTTGGATGACCGCAAAGGCGGCTACTTAACTTTAACGCGCGAAATCATCGTGCCGGGCCTCAACGCCGCGGCCGGGATGAACTTTTCCGACTTTGACTGGGACGAACTCTATTGGTTCACCGGCATGTATTACAACCTGGGCGACAAAGTGGGCCTGCTCGCGGAATGGGACAATATCCGCAATATGCGCGACTCCCGCCTAAACCTGGGCGCGCGCTTTTACCTGCACCCCTCTCTGGCGCTGGACGCGGCCGTGCGCCGCATCGGCCGCGGAGACGAAAGCGAACGTATTTTACAAATCCGCTACGTAACCAATTTTTAAGAGGAATTTATGAACCAGCCCGCACAGCAGCAGCAATTTAAAAGAAAGACGATTTTCATCAAGAAAAATCTCCAGCTGCGCTATATGATGCTGATTATTCTAAGCGTGCTGTGCGGGCTGGCGATTATGACGTTTGAACTCACGGCCACGCTGGACGAACTGTTTGACGCCTATCCCGTCCTCGTACAGCCCATTTACGACGAATTTATCCCCATCGCCGCCAGTTTCTTTTACAAAATCGCCATTTACCTGCTTTTCGTGGTGCTTATTTCCGCTATCCTCTCCCACAAAATGGCCGGCCCCGTGTACCGTTTTGAACAGACCTGCAAAGCCATCGCCAAAGGGGATTTTTCCCAGCGCGTTCATCTGCGCCAGGGCGACCAGCTGGTTGAACTGCAGGACGAATTTAACAAAATGATGGACCGCGTGGAAGCGGAAATCAATAAAAATAAACAGAAGTAATCGGGGGTTTTACCTATGAAAAAAATTCTGGCGCTGCTGCTGGCGCTGATATGCGTGCAGACGGTTTACGCGCAAAAGGAGTACGGACTTAAATTTTCCAGCCTGATTAACGACAACCTGACGCTGGAAAACGCCATCCGCCTGGGCCTGGAAAATAATTCCGCCTTTCTTACCGCCAAGCAGGAAATCATCATCGCCGAACAGAAAGTAAGCGAAGCGAAATTCCGCTACCTGCCGCAGTTTTCCCTGCAGGGCACGGCCACCTGGTACGATTTGGACTACCCGATGGTCCTGCCCGATTCCGTGGCCAACCGCTTTCTGCCCGGCAACGGCCTCTACGGCGACAAAGACCAATTCTACGGCGTAGGCGTAACCGCCACGCAGTACCTCTATTCCGGCGGCCGGATTAACGGCACGCTTAAAATGGCGCGCGCCAATTTAAAACAGGTGCAAAGCCGGTACGAAATCGTCAAAAACGCCGTCGTGCTGGACATTAAAAAATCTTTCACCGGCCTGCTTTACGCCCAGCACAACGCCAAACTCACGCAGGAAGTGCTGGCCCTGAGTGAAAAATGGTATAAACACCCGACGGGCGACCTGTGGAACAAAATCCGCATCCGCGCCCTGCTGGCCGATTTAAAAAGCAAACGCAACCAGGCCGAAAGCGAACTGAAAAAAGCCCAGCTCGCCATGCTGGTCAGCTTAAACAAAGAGCTTAATTCGCGCGTAACGATTAAAGGGGATTTTGCTCCCGTCAAAACCGACTGGGACCTGCCGCACTTAAACCTGTGGGCCATGGAATTCCGCCCGGAATTAAAATCCGCCATTTACGCGCTGGAAGCCGATAACATCGCCATAGACCTCGCCCTGTCCAAACGCTACCCGGACGTCATTTTAAACGCTTCTTACGAACAGCTGGGCGTGAACAGTTTAGACGACGTCAACAAACAGGTATCGCTGGCCGTGCGCCTGCCGATTCCGTATAACTTCTCCGAGCAAATCGCCGAAAAGAAAGCCGAACAGCAAAAAAGCTCCCTGCGCCGCGCGGCCATTGAAGACAAAATCCGCGTACAGGTGGCCGAAAGCTTTGAAAATATGCTGTTCTGGCAGACCGAAGTGCTGGACCGCCAAACCGCTTACAACGAACTCAACGCGCTCCTGACGCAGGCGGCCAAAAACACCCCCAAGACGGGAACGGCCCCGCTGGAAGCGTTGCAGGATTACCTCCAGGCGGCCCAAGGCTATTTTCAAGCCGTGCGCAATAACGCAGTGGCTAAAGCCGAACTGGAATGGGCCATCGGCCAGGATTTGTAATGAACGCTTTTCTGCGGCGGGCCTTCGGGCTTGCGCTTTTAATTCCTCTGCTGGCGCTTCCGTCCGCCGCGCTCCAGGTGCAGACGGATGACGAAATTCTGCGCGATTTTATGTGGGAGAATTTCACTTCGCTCCCGCAAAAAGACCGGCCCAAAATCGGCCTGGCGCTCTCGGCCGGCGGCGTACGCGGTTTTGCGCACGTGGGCGTGCTGGAAGCGCTGGACAACGCCGGTATGCCCATTGATATGATTTCGGGCACCTCCATGGGTTCCGTGGTGGGCTCGCTTTACGCCGCGGGGCTTCCCACCGAACGACTGTGGGAAATCAGCAACCATATGACGATGGACAAAATCACGCCTGATTTTAACGTGATGGGCCTCCTGCGTTTTCTGTTTGCCCGCCGGCTGCCTTCTTCGGCCAACCTGACCACTTTTTTCCACGACCAGCTGGGCGATATGCGCTTTGAAGATTTACAAATTCCGTTCACCTGCGCCGCCATGGACATTAAAACCGGCGAACGCGTGGTGTTTGATTCGGGCCCGCTGGCCATTGCCGTGCGCGCCAGCATGAACCTGCCCGGCGTATTTGAACCCGTGCATTACCGCCACCGCGCTCTCGTAGACGGGGCCGTGGTGGACTACCTGCCCGTGGAATCGGTTAAACTGATGGGGGCGGACTATATTATCGCGTCCGTTACGCCGCCTGATTTTTATTCCAATACGCCCAAATCCGTAGCCGCCTATCTGCTGCGCGTGGGCGACGTGCGCGGCGCGGCGATGATTGAAGAATCGGCCCAAAAAGCCGATTTTGTGCTTACCAACCGCGTGCTGGACATCGGCACGCTGGAGCTGGACAAATTACACAAGGCGGGCGAAGTGGGTATCAAAGAAGCCAACCGCCACTTGGGAGAATTGCAGGAGAGCATCCTGCTTTTTGCATTGCCATATGTTTTTAAACCGTAATCTTTTACCGCTTGCGCTGTGCGCGCTGCTGCTGGGCGGATGTTCCACGTCCCAGACGGGTTTTCTGGGCCTGGCCCCGGCGGGAGACCGCCGGGATTACATCTATGCCCGCGACTTATACGCCCAACAAAACTACACCAAGGCCATTGAAGAGCTGACCGAATACATCTACAAAACCAAAAACGTCAAACGCCGCGAAGCGCGCGCCTACCGCCTGCTGGGAATGAGCTACGAACAGCTGGGCGATTTAAGCAAAGCGCTGGAAGTGTATTTGGAAGCGTTGGAATTTCACCCCAACAATGTACCGCTTTTACTGGCCGCCGCCAGCCTCTACCAGCGTACGGATTTGACGGACCGCTCCATGGAGCTCTACGAACGCGCGCTGGCGCAGGAACCCAATAATTTAGAAGCCCTGGCCGGCCAGGCCGCCAACTACAGCGCCATGGGTTTCTACTCCAAGGCCCGTTCGTTCTACGACAAATTTTTTGAGTTAAACCCCGAAGCCGGGCCGCAATACCGCGCGCGCTACGCCTATACGTTTCTGCGCCAGCGCAATTATCAAGACGCATTCATCCACATCACGATGGCCCTGGCGCAGAACGACCAATCCCCCGATTTCTGGCTTCTAAGCGCCAAAGCGGCGCGCGGGCTCAACCGGCCGCAGGATGCGCTGTCCGATATGGAAGCCGCCCTCGCGCTGGCCCCCAACCGCAAAGATCTGCTGGCCCATAAAGCCCTGTGGCTCTACGAGGCCGGACAATACCGGGAATCCTTCCAAACGGCGGAACGGATTTTGCAGCATGAGCCCGGCAACCAGCTGGCGCTGTTTATTCAGGCGATGGACGAATACTACCTGGGCCGTCCCCAAGACAGCCGCCGCCACATGACGGCCGTGCGCGAGGGCAATAAAGATTCCTTCATCGGCCGGGTGGCGGACAAACTGCTGACAGCCGCGCCCCAACGCTAAATTATTTCTTATGAAACTCCCCGGGCGTAAGCCCGAGGGATGGAGTGTGTATCCCGCCGCAAGAAAACGGAGTTTTCTTATTAAACAGACTGGATCCCGGCTCCATGGCCGGGATGACGGCCAAATTTGTAAATCCTTTCCTTTTAGCGGGGGGGCAAAATCAAGCGAAGCTGAGATTTTGGAACAAAAGATACCCCGGGCTTACGCCCGGGGTTTATTGTGAACGGTATCAATAAAAAACAGGCGGGCTATAAACCCGCCTGTTTTTTTACAGTTTCAATCCATTACGGTTTAGGGACAAACCGCGCCTGGTCCGGCTTGGCGTCAGCCGGTAAGATCTCCGCTTCTTCCAACAACAAAGAAGGCGTAATGACCGTGTTGCCGTCTCCCGCCCCATAAAACACCTGTTCCTCCCCGCCGACGGCCGCAATATCGCGCAGGGAACGGGACAAGAGATTGCTGAAATCCAACCCGTAAGCGGGAACCCGGCGGCCGTCTTCGGTATAGACGCGCCACGCCCGGTTGGTTTTATTGGAGGACCCGAAAGATTCCACTTCGTAGCAATACTCCTGCTCCCAATCGCGGCACATTTCCAAAAATTCCCCGTTCAGCGCTTCTTCCGTCAGCGGCGCCTTGGCCTGCACGAACACATTGGTTAAACGTTCGCGCGGATAGGAATGACCAGACAGGCGGGCGTGCCCGTTGCTGTGGTGGTCTTCCCCCAGCGGCCGCCGGGAAAGCGGAAAAACGCGCAGACGGCCCAGCGAGGTAAGCTGTAAATCCTGAGACGGAACCCCCTCGTCGTCCACCGGCATATAGACCAGAGGCAGCCCCTTATATTCCCGCAGGAGCGGTTTATCCGATATATCCAGCACGTTAGACAGCACGCGCATGCCTTTTTTCTCTCTAAACCAGCCGGCGGTTTCATCCTGCTCATATTCGTCGGACAGCAGCGGTTTTACGTTTTCCACCGCCAAAACGAAATTGTCCATTATAAAAGCGGCCGCCGCACGGGGCCGGAACAAAACGGGCCCCAAATACGTTTCCGCCTTATACGCGTTGTAGCGTTCCGCCATTTCCGTCAAAAAAGCGTCCGTTTTTTCGGTCAGTTCTTTTTCGTCGGGGTTCAAGTAATCCGGTATGGAAACGGTTTCGTTGAAGGACTGCTCATACCCGTCTTTATTGCGCAGCTGGGCGTAAAGCGTCAGTTTCGCCCGCGTAAAAGGAATCTGATACGCGCCGCCCAAACTGTTTAAATAATAATCCTCCCGGGCGTCAACCTGGAAAAAAACTCCAAAATCTTCCAGCTGGGAAACGGTCTTGCCCTGAGCGGAAAGACGTTTGAGAATTTTCCCCCATTTGGCCGCGTCGGGAACGGCAAAAGTCCCCTTGTCTTCAAACACGGCCGCCTGCGGGGCGGGCGTAACATCCGGCAGGTCGGCGGGCAGCTGTTTTTTGCGCTTATACGCCTGTTTTTTAACGTAAGAATCAAGCGATATAATATATTCGGCATCCGTCAAATGCCATAACGCATGGCGGATGGCGTCGTAACTGTCGCCGACGAAGGCCCGCGATGAAGGCATATAATAGAAACGGTTGTTGTCAAAACCGAGCTGATCATTTTTATCCGAACCCACGCCCAGAATCACCGCGGCCGAGAGTCTTTCCACCGGCTCCGTTTTTTCCGAAAACAACTCTCCCAAAGAAGCGTCCATTGAAAACTCAAACTGGCGCGAGAGTTTATAAGCCACATAATAAGGCGCGGGCGCGTTTTTGGAGCGCAATTTTTTAAGCGTACGGTCCATTTCGTCCCGCATGGCGCGAAAATAGATATTATCCGGCAAAGCGGGCTTCGCCGCGGACGCGCCGAACGCCGCGGGCAAGCAAACCGTAAAACAAAGTAAAAGGATTAAAAACTTTCTCATTTTTTACCTCCTTTATCCGCGCCGGGAGGGGGCAGCACGGGCGGTTTGACCGCGCTTTTGGCGGTATGCTCAAGCTCCAGCGTTTTAAACAATACGCTGGGCGCGATGGCGGATACGGGCACCCAGCCGGATTCCGCCCCGCAGTCCCCGTTAAAAACGCCTTCGTCGTCCGCCGCCGCCAAAATTTGCGCAAAACTGACCAGCGGCGTTCCCACCAAATCCGCACCGCGGATGACTTCTTTGCGTCCGTCCGGATATACGCGATACACCAGCTGCGGCTCCAGTTTAAACACCTGCGGAGAACCCGCATCCGTCTGCGTAAATCCGCCGGACAAATCTTCAATAATAAACCCGTACGGCTTTCCCTGACGTTTGATTTCTTCCAAAAGCATTTTTTCCAGTTCGTCGTATGAAACGGTTTCGGAAGCGATTACGCGCGTATTGCCCATGCGCGCCACGGCGCGTTTGCCCAGTTCGCGGCGGCCGTGCCCGTTGGACGCGGGAAACCCCTTAATAGGGCTGGAACTCATTAAAAAATTCTTCAGCACGCCGTTTTCAATGATGACCACGGGCCGGGATTTTACGCCCTCGTCGTCATATTCGTAGAACCCGCGCAAAGGTTCCCCGTTAAAAGACTCCAGCGCAGCGTCGTCCACCACGCTGATAAAAGGCGCGGTGACGCGCGTGTTTAATTTGGAAGTAAACGTCCGCCCGAAGGAATCCTCTTTTTGGCGGTGCCCCTCCATGCGATGCCCCAGCACTTCGTGTACAAACACGCCCATAGCGCGGTTTTTTAAAATAGCCGGGGCCGTAACGGGCTCGGCCAGCGGCGCGCGGGAAAGTTCTTCCAGCTCCCGGACGGACTGCTGCACGTCAGCCAGCAATTTTTCTTCACTGGGCAGCTGGGAAGGAGAAACCGCATCGTACGAATTAAAACGGGACAGTTCCAGCCCGTCTTTTGTTTTGCCTTCCAGCGTGTAACTCAAACGGAACAGAAACGTCGGCATTTTTAACCGGGTTCCGCGCGAGTCCACAAAATAGGTGTGGCCGGATTCAGCCCTAAAATCAAACTCACTTTTAAGCACCGCCGGGTTATCCTTCACCGAGCGGGAAACTTTAACAAGCATGCTTTCCAGCTTTTCCCAATCAAAACGGGCGGGGGTTTCCGTCCGGCAGTAAGAAGCCGTCTCGGGGAAAGCGAAATCGGCCGAATCGTCCATACGCTGGGAAGCGGCCTGTACGTCGGCCTGCACGCGCCCGTAAGATTGCTGGGCGTCTTCCACCGCTTTTTGTGTAGCCAGCCAAACAGCGTTGGAAAAAGCGGCCCCGTCTCCCTTTATAGAAGGAACGGCCGTCACTTTGGAAGAATAATCGTTCTTGGCGTTTTTTAGTTTGCGGGTATTATCCAACACGGACGAACCGACGCGCACCGATACGTCTAACACATTCCAATCCTTTGAGCTGCGCAAAAACACGCCCCCCAGCGATACGCCAAAACGCCGCCTTTGGATTTCCTTATAAGTATAAGACATATAATAAACCGGCGGATTCAGTTTTTTAAACGTCTTAAACCCGCGCTTCAGTTCCGCCGCCAACAACTTGACGGGCGCCTGGGAAGAAACGTCGCAATTCTCCGTTTTCGCCCATAAAAAAGAGGAAAACATACATAAAAATACGGCTAAAAAGATTTTTTTCATATACCCTCCTGCGTGTATTTTAGCATTAAAGGGCGGCGGAAACCAAGGGGAAGAACGGGCATAAAAAATCCCGCACGAAGCGGGATAAAAGCAGCCGAGAATGGGAGTCGAACCCACAACCTACGGTTTACAAAACCGTTGCTCTGCCAGTTGAGCTATCTCGGCGGAAATTTTATATATCATATCATTTTTGAACTTGAACCGCCAAGCCCGCCCGACGCCCTTTCCAAACTGCTATAATGATATATATCCCTTTATATGGAGAAAGAATGGAACCTGTAACCACTACCGTATCCGTTGCCATGTGGATTGCCTTTTGGGTAATTGTACTGGCGGCGTTATTTATTGATTTGGCCGTGCTGAACAAACACCACGGCAAAGTAAGCATGAAAGAAGCGGGCGTAATGGTTTGCGCCTGGGTGTCTTTGGCGGCGCTGTTCGGCGGCGCGATTTGGCTGGTGGAAGGGCCGCGCCACGCGCTGGAATTCTACACGGGCTACGTGCTGGAGTATTCCCTGTCCGTAGACAATATGTTCGTGTTTATTATGATTTTTGGCTATTTCGCCATTCCCAGCCACCTCCAGCCCAAGGCGCTTTTGTGGGGTATTTTGGGCGCGGTGGTGCTGCGCTTTTTGTTCATTTTCCTGGGCGTACAGCTTATTTCCATGTTCTCGTGGACGATTTACGTCTTCGGCGCGCTGCTCGTTTTCACCGCCGCCAAAATGCTGCTGCAAAAGGAAGACGAATCGTTTGACCCCAGCCAGTCCGTCGTGCTGAAAATACTCAAAAAATTTATGCCGATTAAGACCGATTACCACGGCGACAATTTCTTCGTGCTGGAAAAAGCCAAACGCTACGCCACGCCGCTGTTTGCGGCGGTGCTGGTGATTGAAATGTCGGACCTGATTTTTGCGGTGGATTCCATCCCGGCGGTGCTGTCCATCACGCAGGACACGTTCCTGGTCTATTCGTCCAACATTTTCGCGATTATCGGCCTGCGCTCGCTGTATTTTCTGCTGTCCGGGATGGCGGGCAAATTCCCGTATCTTAAATACGGCATTTCCGTCATTTTGTTCTTTGTGGGCGTAAAAATGCTGATTTCGCATCATTTTAAAATCCCGGTGGTGGCGTCTTTGGGCGTTATCGTGGGCATTTTGGCGCTCTCCGTTCTGGCCAGCAAATTTTTCCCGCCCAAAGAGGCGTAAGGCTGGACAGAGCGGCGTTTATTTACTAGAATATAAGAACCAAATTTAATTCAGTTATAAGGAAGGAAACTATGGCGTATAAATGTGCAGTGTGCGGCAAAGCCCCGGTGTCCGGCGGCTCCTACAGCCACTCTAATATGAGAACGAAAAGAAGCTTTAAACCGAACCTTCAGAAGCAGAAAGTGGTCCTGGACGGCAAAACCCAGACCGCTTACGTTTGCACCGGCTGCATCAAAAGCGGTTTGGCTAAAAGACCCACCAAATAAGTCAGCTTTTTTGGACGAAACCGGCCCGTGCTTATCCCATAGTGCGGGCTTTTTTATTAAAAAACCGAAAATTAGGGAGTACAGCGCCTTGTCCAAACGTTTGGTTGCACTTATTTTAACCGCATTATTGGCCGCTTCGTACGCGCGCGCGGAAGACGCCGCGCAGCAGGAGGTGGACCCCAACGGCCCGTGGATGATTTGCAGCGTGGCCGCGGACGGACTTAAAAACATCCGCAAAAAAACCGTCACCAAAGCCGCGCACGCCAAAAAAGGCGAGCTTTACGAGCGCTTTACCATTTCCGAAGACATTCACGACATCTCCGCGCTGGGTAATTTTGACAGCGTGGAAATTGACATTTCCCCCATGCCCGGCACCCGTAAAGAGAAAGACGGACGGGACGTGTACCCCTGCCACCGCCTGACCTACATCGTTACGGAAAAGCCCATTTTTGACCGCCTGACCTACGAAGGCAGAAAACACCTGGGCAAAGGCGCCATCACCCAGGCGATGACGCTTAAAATCAAGGACCCCTTTAACGAAGCCAAACTCCAGGCCGACTTGGAGCGCATCAAAGCCAAATACGCCGAAAAAGGCTACGTCAGCGCCGATGTGAAATACGAGCTTACCACCGACGATAAACTCGGCGTGGTATACGTAAAGCTGATTATTGACGAAGGCGAACGCGTGCGCGTGCAAACCGTCAACCTCAACGGCGCGGACGAGCTGCCGGCCGCCAAAATTTTAAAGAAAGCCTCCAACCGCCCCGGCAAGGTTTTCAAACCCCAGAACCTCCAGCGCGACTGGGTAAAGATGATTCTCTACGGGCGCAACAAAGGCTATGCGGATTTTAATTTAAGCCAGCCGAAAATAGATATCAACGACGCCAAAACCGAAGTAACCATCACCTACGACGTAACGGAAGGCGAAAAGGTGGATTTCGGCAGCGTTTCGTTTGAAGGCAACAACGTGTTTACCCCGCAGGAACTGGACAAGCAAATCTTCTTCCGCGAGGGCAAACTCTACAACCAGAAAGATTTTGACGACACCATCAGCGCCATCCAGGAGCAATACGCCAACAAGGGCTACCTGCAGGTGCGCGTGAACCCCGTCCGCACCATTGAAAACGGCAGGCTCAACATCACGTTTGATATTTCCGAAGGCCATATTTTCTATATTGACAATGTGGACGTTACCGGCTACGAAAACACCAAAAAATACGTCTTCACGCGCGAGCTTTCCATCCATCCCGGCGATTTGTACGACAACGAAAAAATCAAACGCAGCCAAACCAAAATTTTAAACCTGGGTTTTATTAACGACGTGCAGGTAGACCTCCAGCCCACCGCCGACCCGCAAAAAGTGGACCTGGGCTTTAACGTCGTAGAAGGCCGCCCGGGTATGTTTACCGCCGGCCTGGCCATGAGCTCTATGGACGGCCTGTACGGCGAGCTTTCCATCAACCATATGAACCTGTTCGGGCGCGCGCAGCGGCTGTCTCTGCGCACCCTGTTCGGTAAAGAAATTTTGGATTACACCGTCAGCTGGTCCACCCCGTGGATTTACGACAAGCCGACCTCCCTGGGCGTGGACCTGTTCAACACCCGCCGCTACCGCTCTTTCTCCACCGAAAACCAGGCGTATACCGAAAAGCGCATCGGCGGCCGCGTGAAAGTCGGCCCGCGCTTTAACGACGACATTTACCAACTGTCCTTCGGCTATTCGTTTGAAAACATTGATATTTACGACATTGATGAGCTTTTCATCTGCAAAGAAGGGCAGGACCCGTCCACCTGTATCGCCAAAGGCACCACCAATATGTCCACCGTCAGCGCGGATTTTGCCATAGACACGCGCGACAATATCTGGGACCCGACGCGCGGCTGGCGCAACTCCATCGGCCTTGCGCTCGCCGGCGGCCCCGTGGGCGGAGACCTGGATTTGTGGTACTTAAACGCACGTTCCATTTTCAACTACACGGTCTGGAACGTGGGCGGGAACTATCCGATTGTATTTGTACTGTCCAACAAATTCGGCTCCGTACAGGCCTATGGCCGCACGAGCGAAGTGCCGCCGTATGAAAAATTCTTCTTAGGCGGCGCGGACACCATCCGCGGCTATGAACGCGCGGGCGAAATCGGCCCGGAATACGGCGGCGATATGTATTACGTGATGAACGCGGAACTGCGTTTCCCGCTGGCGCGCGAAGGCCGGCGCAATATGGCGCAGTTCGCCTTCTTCTTTGACTTGGGCAACTCCTGGAACAAGTTTAACGACCTGGACTTTTCCCTCGGGCCCAATGAAAACCAGTTCAAAGCCGGCGTGGGCGTAGGCTTGCGTTTCACCACCCCCTCGCTGCCCATCCGCATTGACTGGGGGTACGGCCTGAATCACCGTTCCAACGAAGACCGTTCCCACTTCTACTTCAACATTTCAAATATGATGTAGGAGGCGTATGAAGAAAGTTTGGCTGTGTTTAGCGGTACCCTTTTTGACGGCGCTCCTGCAGGCGCAGGAGACGGCCGCGGATGCGCTTTCCGAACAGGAAGCCGCCGCGGTGGCCGCCATCTTGGCCAAAACCGCCGCACAGGCGGAAAAACCCGCCGAGCCGGAAGAGAAAATCATCCTGCCCGAAGAAACCAAACAGGAAGCTTTTAAAGAAGCCAATCCGCCGCAGCAGCCCGCGGCGAAACCGGAAGACAAAACGCCTTCCGCCAAACCGGCAGACGGCGCGCCGGAGGAAACGGCCGCTCCCGCGGAAGCGGAAGAGGACGGCGCGGACCAGCCCAAAGAAGTGTTAAAATGCCTGACGGTGGCGTATATTGACATTGACGAAGCCTTTAACGAACACCCCCGCACCATTGCGGTAAAAGAGCAAATCCGGCTGAAGATTTTGTCTAAAGAAGAAGAAGTAAACGGAGCCAAACAGCTCATCAGCGTGCTGGAGGCCGAAAACAAACGCCTGGCCGTACAGGTGCGGGAGCTTAAACCGTATTACGAACGCATCGTGGTGGAGCCGCAGGCGCTTAAACCGCAAATCCAAGAAAGCGCGGACTCGCTGCTGCTGGGCAACGTGCTCAACCGGCTGACGTTTTCGGGCGCGGAAATACTTTCCACCAGCCCGCTTAATACGCCCGCGGAGCTGGATGATTTGACGGCGCGCATAGCGTCCAACAAAAAAATCATTGCGGAACGCAGTCTTTTTATTGATAATTATAAATATACCACCCGCGAAGAAATTTTAAAGCTGGAAAAGAAAGAAGTAAACGAGATTTTGAAGGATATCTATACCGAAATTAAATCGTTCGCCAAAAAGAGAAACATCGGCGCAATCGTGCGCAAGGACGAAATTCTCTACGGCGAAAAGCCGGTAAACGTTACCAAAGATTTTATCAGCCGGCTCAAGAAAGCAAAAAAATACCGCAAACGCGGAAAATAGAGGTTTTATTATGCTAAATCTAACCGTAACCGAAATCGCCAAAATCACCGGGGCGGAAGCCGGCGCGCATCCCGAAACCGCCGTTCGCACGCTGTGCGCGCTGGAAGAAGCGCACGAAGGGGGAATCTGTTACTTAACCTCCCTGGAAAAAGCGGATTTATTAAAAGACCTCAAAGCTTCCGCGCTTATCGTACCCGAAGAAGCGAAAGGCAAAGAGCTCCCCTTTAACGGCGCGCTGCTCTACGCCAAAAACCCGGAATGGGCTTTTATTCTGCTGATGAAATACGCGGACGCCCAAAAACAGAAACACACCTCCGGCATTCATCCCACCGCCGTCATCGGCAAAAACGTAACCCTCGGCGCCAACGTGTCCGTGGGGGCGTACACCGTGCTGGAAGACGGCGCCGCCATCGGCGACAACACCGTCATTTTCCCGCAGTGCTACATCGGCAAAAACGTTACCGTCGGCAAGAACTGCTATATTTATCCGCAGGTCGTCATCCGCGAAGAATGCGTGCTTAAAGATTATGTCATTTTGCAGGCGGGGGCCAAAATCGGTTCGGACGGATTCGGATTTACGTTCCACGACGGCCGTCACCAGAAAATCCCGCAAATCGGCAACGTGGTGCTCGGCAACGACGTGGAAGTGCAGTCCAACTCCTGCATTGACCGCGCCAAAATTTCCAGCACCGTCATCGGAGACAATACAAAAATTGACAACCTCGTCCAAGTCGGCCACAATGTGCGCGTGGGGATGAGCTCCATTATGTGCGCTCAGGTCGGCGTGGCGGGCACGACGGATATCGGCAACGGCGTCATTTTGGCCGGCCAGGTGGGCCTGGCGGGGCATATGACGATAGGCGACCGCGCCCAGGTGGGCGCGCAGTCGGGCGTGATGACGTCCATCCCGGCCGGGCAGACCTATTTCGGCTATCCCGCCATGCCGCAGCGCGAGGCCTTCAAACAGCAGGCCATGCTGCGCAAACTGCCGGAAATGCATAAAGAATTCCGGGCGTTTAAAAAGCAGCTGGAAGAAACTAAAAATTTGTCTTTTTTCGGAAAAATTAAAAAAATACTGGGACTTTAATTATGAGAAAAACCCTTGCTTCTCCCGCAGTCGTCAGCGGCATTGGGCTTCATACGGGCGTACCCGCCACGATGACGTTCAAACCCGCAGACAACGGCATTACGTTTTTGCGTACGGACATTAAAGACGCCAAACCCATTCAAGCGCGCCTGGACAACGTAGGCTCCACCCTGCGCGGAACCAACTTAAAAAACGAAACCGCCGAGGTGTGGACGGTGGAACACGCGCTTTCGGCGCTGCACGCGCTGGGCATTACCGACGCGGCCGTGGAAATGGACGGCCCGGAACCGCCCGTCACCGACGGTGCAAGCGACCAATACGTAGACGCCCTGCAAAAAGCAGGCCTTACGGAACTGGACGCCGAACAGCCGCTGTTAAACATCAAACAGAAAATCACGTATTCCTGCGGCAGCATTTCCTACTCGGCCGAACCCGCCGACAAGCTGACGTTTACGTTCCTGTTCCTGCACAAACACCCGCTGGTCAGCCGCCAGGAATTTACGCTTGAGTTTACGCCCGAAAACTATATTAAAGAAATTGCGCGCGCGCGCACGTTCGGGTTTGAAGAAGAACTGGCGTTTTTAAAAGCGCACGGGCTGGCCAAGGGCGGCAATTTGGAAAACGCCGTCATCGTAGGCAAAGACAAATTTTTAAACGAGCTGCGCTACCGGGACGAACTGGTGCGCCACAAAATTTTAGACCTGGTGGGCGACATCAGCCTGACGGGCCGCAAGCTGCCGCCGCTTAAAATCACCTGCGCGTGCGGCGGGCACAAACACAATGTTATTTTTGCCAAGATTCTCTTGGCCAATTCGGAGGACAAATGAGCGCAAAATCCGCCAGTTTAAAGGAATTTCTGACGCTTCCCGTACTGGAAACTTACGATCAGGAACAGATTAAAAACAACATTCCCCACCGCGAGCCGTTTTTGCTCGTGGACGAAGTAAAAGTGTTGGAAGACAAAAAGAAATACGTCGGCGTACGCCGCGTCCGCCCGGACGAGTATTATTTTAAAGGCCATTTCCCCGCCCACCCGGTTATGCCGGGCGTGCTGGTGGTGGAAAGTATGTCCCAGGCGTTTGGCGGAGCCATTATGAGCTATATGACTCAGGGCAAAGGCGGCCTGCCGCTGTTTTTAAGCATTGAAAACGCCAAATTCCGCAGTATGGTGCACCCCGGCGACCTGCTGGAAATGCCCCTGGAAATTTTGCGGTTAGGCAAAATCTCTAAAATTTATGCAGAAGCCTACGTGGGCGGCAAGCTTTGCGCGCAAGCCACCCTTAATTTCATCTTAGGAGAAACCCCCAATGTCTAATATTCACCCCACGGCCCTGATTAACCCGTCCGCCCAAATAGATCCGTCCACCACCGTCGGTCCGTTCACCATTATCGGCCCGGACGTCGTCATCGGCAAAAACAATAAAATCGGCCCCCACTGCGTGATTGAAAACACCACCATGGGAGACGATAACGAAATTATCGCCAGCGCGTTTATCGGCGTCAAACCGCAGGATTTGTCCTACAAAGGCGAACCCACCCGCGTAACGATGGGCAACGGCAACCAAATCCGCGAATGCGTTACCATCCACCGCTCCACCCATCTGGACAGCCCGACCTCCATCGGCGACGGCTGCCTGCTGATGGCCAACGTACACGTGGCGCACGACTGCCACCTGGGCAACCACATCATCATCGCCAACAGCACCGGCATCGCCGGACACGTAACGGTGGAAGACCGCGTGGTTATGTCCGGCATGGTCGGCATTCACCAATTTGTACGCATCGGCACGATGGCCATGCTGTCCGGCGGCGCCATGATTCCGCTGGATATTCCCCCCTACTGCATCGCCCAGGGCGAACGCGCCCGGCTGGTGGGGCTCAACGTCGTGGGTATGCGCCGCGGCGGCCTGGACAGAGCAAGCATGACCGAAATCAAACGCGCCTACAAACTGCTGTTCCGCAGCGGCAAACGCCTGGACGATTCTATTGCCGAGCTGGAAGCGCAAAACCCGTGCCCCGAAGTGCGGCATATGATTGATTTCTGCAAAGCTTCCAAGCGCGGCGTAACCATGGCCAAACGCAAAATGAACGAGCATGACGACTAACAAAATCGGCCTGATTGCCGGCGAAGGAAAAATGCCCGTCTACATCGCCCAAAAAGCGGCGGCGAAGGGGTATGAAGTGTACGTCGCCGGCGCAAAAGGCAACGCCAAAGAAGAAGATTACAAAGACTGCGCGCGCGTATTCAAACTGTTTAGGCTGGGGCAGCTGGGCGCGGGCATCCGTTTCTTTAAAGAAAACGGCGTCACCCGCGTGATTATGGCGGGGCGCGTACAGCACACGTCTATTTTTTCCAACTTAATGCCCGACCTGCGCGGAGCCAAATTTTTGGCCTCTTTAAAAAATATGCAGACCAAAAACATCCTTTCGCGCGTGATGGACGAGTTTAAAAAAGACGGCATTGAGTTTGAACATTCCGCCCTGTTTCTGGAAGATTTTATGCCCGCCAAAGGCGTGCTTTCCGTCCGCCGGCCGACGGAAGAGGAAACCCAAACCGTGGCGTTTGGCTATAAAACCGCCAAAGCCGTGGCCGCGCTGGACATCGGGCTTACGTGCGTAGTCAGCCAAAGCGCGGTAATCGCCGTGGAAGGGATGGAAGGGACGGACCGCTGTATTCAGCGCGCGGGGGAACTCTACCGCCAATCGGCGGAGAAGAAATCGTCCGTGGCCGTTGTAAAAGTGGCACGCCCCAACCAGGACAACCGCTTTGACCTGCCCGTCATCGGCAAAGGCACGCTGGAAACCATGCATCAGGCGGGTTTGCACATACTGGCTTTTGAAGCCGAAAAAACGCTGGTGCTGGACCTGGAAGACGTCATTAAACTGGCGGATAAGTACAAGATTTGTGTGATGGCGGTTTAATACCGCACTGCCTATCAAAAAATCCCGGCATTGAAAACCGCCGGGATTTTTTATGCCATTATAACGGGAGTGTATATTCATCGCACGCCCCAATCACACACCTGGGGTTGCCTGTATTGATCAACACGCCGCCCAAACTGCGGCATAAGCCGGCGGCGCGGGCGTCATGCAACGCGGCTTGGCACGTCCATCCCAGGTAAGAGTTTCCTTTATCATACCCCCGCACCACGGAATTATGCAGTTGTTTGGTGTCTGTAATATACAAATAAAGAGAAGTTACACATAACAGCACGCCCTCCCGAACGGAAACGCAGGGACCGTCTTGCTGGTCAGCACGCAGCGAAATATCCAAATCATTGATATTATCGGTATAGGAACCGTTGGCTAAATAATAGCGTTCCTGGGCTTCTTTAAACGGCCGTGCCAGCGAAATCAATTCGCTGTAACGCGCTTTATCCACGGCTTTCTGGTACTGCGGCACGGCTGCCGCCGCCAATATACCTATAATTAAAACCACCACCAACAGCTCTATAAGCGTAAATCCGAGACTTTTTTGCACGGGATATATCCCCCCATTTATATAAGTTAATAATCCCAATTTATCAAAAAAAAAAAACAATACAAGCCCTTTTCCGGCGGGTCTTTTCAATTCGCTTACTTTATGATAGTATTTAATAGGAAGTCTCTCGCCTAAGGACGGGAGAGCGTTCTATGTATGCTTAATATAAGAAGAGGAATTTAAACAATGACTAAAAGAACACCTATCATCGCCGGAAACTGGAAAATGCACAACACGCTGGCGGAATCGGCCGCGCTGATTGACGCGCTTGCCAAAGCCGGCAATAAAAACAATGCCGAAATCATCGTCGCCCCGTCCTATACATCTTTAGCCAAAGTGGCCGAACTCGCCAAAGGCACCGAAATTAAAGTGTCCGCGCAGGACGTACACTGGGAAGACAAAGGCGCTTTCACCAGCGCGGTTTCCCCCGTGCAGGCCAAAGACGCCGGCGCCACCCACACCCTTATCGGCCACAGCGAACGCAGAAGCGTTTTCGGCGACACCGACGAAATTTTGAATAAAAAAGTGGCCGCCGCCCTGCGCCACGGCCTGACCGTTATCTTCTGCGTGGGCGAAACCCTGGAAGAACGCGAAGCCGGCAAAACCCTGTCCGTCATTGAAGGCCAGCTGGCAAACGGCTTGAAAGGATTTACCGAAGAACAATTAAAAGGCCTCGTCATCGCCTATGAACCCGTCTGGGCCATCGGCACCGGCAAAACCGCCACGCCCGAACAGGCGCAGGAAGTCCACGCCAACGTCCGCGCGTACCTGGCCAAAGCCTATTCCCCCGCGTTCGCCGAAGCCACCCGCATTCTCTACGGCGGCAGCGTGAAAGACTCCAACGTGGACGAAATTATGGCTAAAGCAGACGTGGACGGCGCGCTCGTGGGCGGACAGTCTTTAATCGCCGACAAATTCGCCCGCATCATTAACTTCAACTAAATTAAAGGAGTTTCATATGAACCTGGCAAAACTGATTGACCACACCATTTTAAAACCCGTCGCCACGCAAGAAGATGTACGCAGCCTGATTGAGGAAGCCCGCCAGTACGGCTTTTTCAGCGTCTGCATCAACCCGTTCTGGGTGGCGTACGCCAAAGAACTCTTGAAAGGTTCGGACGTAAAAGTGTGCACGGTAGTCGGTTTTCCGCTGGGGGCCAACACCACGGCCGTCAAGGTTTATGAAACGCAGGACGCTTTAAAAAACGGCGCCGACGAGATTGACATGGTCATCAACATCGGCGCCCTTAAAGCCCGGGATTACAAAACCGTTTTAGAAGATATTAAAGCCGTTCGCCGGGCGTGCGAAGGCCATGTGCTTAAAGTCATTATTGAAACGTCCCAGCTGACGGATGAAGAAAAAGTGAAAGCCTGCGAGCTGTCCGCCGAAGCCGGGGCCGATTTTGTCAAAACGTCCACCGGTTTTACGGGCGGCGGCGCCACCGCGGCCGACGTGGCGCTTATGCGCAAGTCCATCCCGGCCCATATGCAGGTTAAAGCGTCGGGCGGCGTGCGCACACGCGAAGATTTTGACGCTATGGTCGCCGCCGGGGCCACCCGCATCGGCGCCAGCAGCGGCGTAAAAATTATAGAGGGAAAATGATTAACCATTGGGATATTATTTCCCGTATTGACCCCAAAACGCAAAGCCGCTGTTACACCCTGGTAACGGACGGCACGGAGCACGACGCCCGGATGATAGCCAAAAAGCTGGAAGGCTACGCCCAGCCGCCGGCGCCCGCCGTCGCGCCCTTTGTATATGCGTTTGAACTGCCTTCGGATTTGGACGAAGACACGCTGGAAAAAATCCGCACCGCAGCCGCCGAAGGCGTTGTGCAGACCAACAAAGTAAACCAATTCGTCCCCGGCGGCATTTTAGGCGACCCGCTGTTTAACGCTGACGCCGCCAAAGAAGACAAAGAATTTCCCACCTTTATGACACTGGACCCCTCCGAAAGTTTTTTCCGCGCGGACAAACCCGCCCCGGCCGTCCCCGAAGAGGCCGCGCCGTCCGTATCCGACGACGTGCCCCAGGCTCCCGAACAAAAAGAAGTGCAGGAGCTGGAAGCGCACCGCGTAAAGTTAGACGCCGAGCCGGACACGCTGGGCCTTCAAAAACAAACCGTGGCCGCGCCGCCCGTCACCGATAAAGAACATTCCGGCGAAATCACCATCAACGACAAAGATATGCTGATTAAGGACATGGAAGGCACCATGCTGGACCAAATGCCGCTGGAAGACATTTTCTCCGCCGAAACCAAATACGATATGTTTCTGGATTTGGAAAACCAGAAACTCGTCAAAAATTCCCAAACCCAGCGCGAGCAGAAAATCACGTCCCTGGCCGACGGGAAAGACAGCCTGGAAGAATCTTTTAACGTATTTGAACAGAAAATCAAAGACCAAACCTGCATTATTGATTTGGACGATTTAAACGCCATTACCGACCGGCTGTCCAAAAAAGATATGGGTTTTGTCCAGCACGCGGCGGCGGAAGCCCCCGTGGAGCAAACGTCTCCCGCCAGTCCGGAGCCCGAAACACGGCAGCAGGCGCCGGAAATACCCGATTTAGCCGCCCCGGCCCCCCAAACGGCCGAAGCCGCACAGGAAGCCGCCGCCCCCGCGCAAGATAAAACCCCGGCGGTGGATGCCTTTGAAAAAGCGGAAGAACAAACCGCCGAAGAAACGCCGTCGGCGGAAGACCCTTTTGAGCAAATAGAAAAAGCCGCCGAAGCCAAAGAAAAAACGCAAAGGCTTACCCGGCCCTCCCTGCCGGATATTACACTGCCCCGGGCGGCGGAATCACTCTCCGCCGAAGAAAGCCCCGCGGACGAAACGCCCGGGCCGGCGGCCGCCGCCGAACCGGCGGAAGAAGAACCGATTAATCTGGGCCCGTCGCCGGAAGAAGCTTCCGTGCTGACCATTGACCCGAACGAGACCGCTTCCGGCTTCATCCCGGAAGAAGTGGTCCTCGTCAACACCGTGCCGCCGCTTAAAAAGGCGCCCAAATCCCTTTCGTCCGACGAACCGTCCGAAGACCTGCCGGAAATTACCATCCGCGGCCAAAAGATTGATTCGCTGGACAAAACGTTCAATCTGGAAACGACGCTCAATACCGAAATTATGAAGCACCAATACGAAAAGTCGTTCCACGATACGCAGGCGGCGCCGCCGTCCGGCCCCAAAAAGCCGGCCGCCGCACCGCTCCAAACGCCGCCTCCTGCCCAGGAGCCGCCGCGGGAAGAACGCCCCAAGCGCAAAGTGCTGCGCCTGGTGGGCAAAAAACAGCCGCAGGAGCCTGTTACACCGCAGGCCGCCGCACCCAAAAATTTAACAGATGTTCAACCGGGGGAACCGATTATGGAAGAAAATAAAGAAGAGAAAACCACTTTCAGAATAAGACGCAAAACGGACCAGGCTCCCGGTGCGCCAATACCGCCCGTCCCCCCCGCTCCGTCCGCGCCCCGGGCGCACGCTCCGGCCACGCCGGCCGTTCCGGCCGCGCCCAAACCCGCGCCGCAGGCCGCCGCACACAATCCGGCCGCGGCCAACACCATTATTGAAAAAACCAAAACCATTGACCATTCCATTGAAATCCCCCTCTCTGAGCTCAAAAAGCACAACTGGCCGCTGGAAGTGCCGCTTGTGCCCACGTATACGCTGGAAAATATGGTAATGTCGGTCAACCGCTTTGCGCACGCGACGGCTATCTCGGTGATTGACAACCCCGGTAAGCTCTACAACCCGCTGGTGCTGCACGGAGCCACGGGCACCGGCAAAACCCATTTCTTAAACGCCATGGCCTATGCGTTTTCCAAGAAATACGGCCAGGAAAACATTTTTATGACCAACGGCGTGCGCCTTTCGCGCGGTATTCAGCGCTATGTGATGGAAGGCAACATTGAAAAATTTGAAAAATTTATGGACACGGTAAAAGTACTGCTGATTGACGACATCCACCTAATCGCCATCAACGAACAGAACCGCGTGCATATTTCCAAACTGCTCAACAAATTCTTAAAAGAGCAGAAACAAATCGTCATTACGTCCAAATATCCGCCGGAAAGCCTGGAAAAACTGGAAGAGCTCATCAAGTTCAAGCTGGACTCGGGCTGGATTTCCGAATTAAAACCCGCCAGCGGAGCCGCGCATTTTAAAATCGTCAAAAAAATGCTGCTGGACAACGGCGTAGACTTAAACGATACGCAGATTACCGAATTTTTCGGCGGCCCGCATATGACGCTGGGCACCGTTACGCGCAGCATACGCCGCTTGAAAGTGCTTGAAAACCTGATTTTCCCGCACATACCGGAAACGGAACGCTCGCAGGCCACGATTTTTGAAAAACTGCTGGCCACCTCCGGCGAAGACGCCGCCAGCGAAATTTTAAGCCGCGACCCGGACAGCGTCACCTCCATCTCCACCGTGGGCAACGGCGAATGGGGAAGAATCGGCTTCTTCTACCCGCAGAACAGCTCGCACATGATGAACTGGATGGTGTACGCGCTTCAGCAGCGCGCGGCCGAGCTGGGCGTAACCGGCGGGTTTGACATTGCGGTCCGTTCGTCTTACGCTACGGAAAACATCATTTCTTCCGCTTTTAAAATCGCCAACCTGTGCGACAACAAAAAGCTTAAAGGCGCGGTCATTTTAGGGCCTGCGTTAACGGTGTGCGACCCGTCCGTGCGCGAGAATTTCTACGATATTCTCACGCATATGCTGGAAATTATGCTCATCCGCTGCGGCATCATCAATTTTGAAGACGCCAAAGCCCCCAGCACGTATGTAAAAGTTATTTCGGAACTTTTGAGGTAACCTATGAAAAAACTGTTTGTTCTCTGCGCCGCCGCGCTGTGCCTGTGCGCCTGCGCCTCCGGCATGAAATCCGCGGTGAAAGACGGCGCCATCGCCCCTTCTTTTAACGATACGCTCTTAGACAGCAGCTATTTATGGGTGCGCGGCTTCGGCGCGGCCAACCCGGCCCACACGTCCGACTCTCAGCGGCGCATTATGAGCCGCGAAGCCGCCATCGCGCACGCCTACCAGCGCGCAACCGAAGTGCTTTACGGCGCCAATCTGGAAGCCAATGTGCAGGTGGTGGACGCCGTGTCCGCCGGCAGCACGATTGACACGTCGGCCAACGGCGTTATCAGCCAGATGGAGCTGGTGTCCACCGAATATATGGAAGACGGCGGCTGCGCCGTGATTATGCGTTTGGACAGAAACCGCCTCAAAGCGGCCGGAATTGACCCGGAGGGTAAAAAATAATGAAAAAACTGCTTTTAATTTTGCTGGCCGGAACGCTTGCCCTGTCCGCCTGCGGTTCTTTACGCATCGGCCCCAAGGGCGAAGGCGAATACGTGGAAGCCGAATCCCTGGTTCCGTATGACGAGAACAATATAAAACAAATGAAGAAAGACGGCATTATGGCCGCCCAGCGCGCCGCGGTGGAAAAAGTGGCGGGCGTATTTATTTCTTCGGCCACGACCGTGGACCAGGCCCAGCTGGTGGAGGATAAAATCGTCTCCAAAACGGCCGGGTTTATCCGCAGAAGCCACGTGCAGAAATCTTACCGCAAAGGCGACGAATTTTACACCAAAATCAAAGCCATGGTGCTGGTGAAGGACATCGGGGACATTATCAAACAGTCCGAGTCCGACGCGTTTGCCAAAAAAACCAACATTCTGGTTACTTCGCGCGAAATGACCGGGGACGATATTTCCCTGCGCCAGGACTGCAAACAGGCCATTTACCGCGTGCTTAAAAACCAGCCGTTCGCCCTCGTAAACGGGGATAATTTAAGCCAGAATAATATTGAAAACCCCAACCCCACCGTGGACAAAGCCCGCTCCGAAGGCGCGCGCTTCGTCATCGTGGCGGACGTGCAGGCCAGCCCGCTGGCGGCCCTGCCCGGGATGACCTCTCCGTTTAAATCCTACCGCGCCCGCGCCAACATCCGCACCTACGCCACCAACAACTACGCCGTGGTGGCCGAAGGAGCCGAACAGTTAAGCGGCCTGGACCCGATGCCCGAAATCGCCGCGCAGAAAGCCATTTCCGCCGCCTGCGAAGCCGCCGCCAAACAGCTGGTGGAACCGATTAACGCCGCCATCAACTCGGCCACGGTGTTTAACGTAACCATCAAGGACGTGGGCAACATTGAACGCTTAAAACAAGTGCAGGACATTCTGCGCAACCTGCGCGAAATTGAAGATTTCAACCTCGTGCGCTACGCCAACTCGGCCGCGCAGTTTGAAGTGTCGGCCAATATCGCCACGCCCGAGGAACTGGCCGCCAAAATCATCCGCAAGTACAACGTTAATTTCACGGTGGTTACCATCACTCCCAGCGCCATCGTGCTGAGCTTTAACTGATTATGCTGGCCAACGTATGCACCGGCGCGATTAAGGGGATAGAAGGCTTTTGCGTCTGCGTGGAAGTGGACGTCGCCCCGGGTATGCCTACGCTGGCCGTAGTCGGCCTGCCGGACGCCGAAGTGCGCGAAAGCAAAGAGCGCGTGGTGGCGGCCGTGCGCAACAGCGGTTTTGATTTCCCCGCCAAACGCATCACCGTCAATTTAAGCCCCGCCGAGCTGCGCAAAAGCGGCACCCAGTTTGACCTGCCCATCGCCCTGGGCATTTTGGCGGCCACCGAACAGCTCTCGCCCGAAGCCGCCGGAAAAATAAAAGACTTGCTGGTACTGGGCGAGCTGGCGCTGGACGGGTCCCTGCGCCCGTGCGCGGGCGTGCTGCCCATGCTGATTTCCTGCAAAAACCTCGGCAAAACCGCCGTCATTCCGCCGCAGAACGTATTGGAAGGCCAAGTGTCCGGCGCGCCGTTTATCACGCCGCACACCTTAAAAGAACTGGCCGCGTACCTGGAAGGGAAAACCGAAGAATCCGCCGTCAAACTGGCCTACCTGCCGCAGCCGGAAGAAGAACCCGCGCAGGAGCTGGATTTTTCGGAAGTAAAAGGCCAGGCGCTCGCCAAACGCGCGCTGGAAATTGCGGCCGCGGGCGGGCATAACGTGCTGATGATCGGCCTGCCGGGAACGGGCAAAAGCATGCTGGCCAAACGCTTCCCGGGCATTCTGCCGCCGCTGACGCAGGACGAATCGCTTGAAATCACCAAAATTTATTCCATTTGCAATTTAATGGGCAAAAGCAGACTTTTGACCCGCCGCCCGTTTCGGGACCCGCACCACACCATTTCGGACGTCGCTCTCATCGGCGGCGGCTCTACGCCCCGGCCGGGCGAAGTGTCCCTGGCGCACAACGGCGTGCTGTTTTTAGACGAATTTGCCGAATTTTCCCGTTCTTCCCTAGAAGTCCTGCGCGAACCTTTGGAAAACAGCCGGGTTACCATTTCGCGCGCCAAAGAAACCGTTTCCTATCCCGCGCGCTTTACCTTAATCGCGGCGATGAACCCCTGCCCCTGCGGCAATTTGGGCAACCCGTTAAAGCCCTGCACGTGTTCCCCCATGCAAATCAACCGCTATAAATCCCGCATTTCCGGGCCGCTGCTGGACCGCATTGACTTAACCGTCAACCTAAACCCCGTTAAATATACGGACTGGAACAAACAGAGCGAAGGCGAAACCTCCGCCCAAATCCGCGCCCGCGTGCTAAAAGTGCGCGAAATCCAGCGCGAACGCTTTAAAAATTCGGCCACCACCGCCAACGCGTTTATGACGAGCAAAGAAATCAAGGAGTTCTGCAAACTCCCCCCGGGGGCGGACGAAGTGCTGGAAACGGCCATGCGCAAATTCGGGTTAAGCGCGCGCAGCCTGGACAAAATTTTAAAAACGGCCCGCACGATTGCGGACCTGGAAGGAAAGGCGGACATTGAGGTAAAACACCTGGTGGAAGTGATGCAGTACCGCCCGCTGGACCGCAAAGGAGTGGCCGACATTTAATATGAACCCGTCCGTTTCCGCCGCCGAACGGCTGGCACGCATCCAACTAAACGCGTTTTTGTTCTTCCGCGCGGACTGGCTTGAACGGCTGATTGAAATTTTCGGCTCCGCGCAGGAAATCCTGCGCCAGGACGCGCAAACCCTGGCCCGCGAAGCCAATTTAAATCCTTCTACAGCGGCCCACCTGCTGCGAGACGCCTTTGCCGTCAACCCGCAGGAAGAGTGGGACAAAACCGCCGCCCTGGGCGGCCATATTCTGGTGCCGGAAGACGACGAATACCCCCAGGCTCTAAAAAATATCAAAGAAGCGCCCGTGGTCCTTTACGTGCTGGGCAAACTGCCCGGAAACGAAAAAGCCTGCGTGGGTATGGTGGGCACGCGCAAAATCACCCCGTACGGGCGGCGCGCGGCCGCCAAGCTGGCGGGCGAACTGTCCGAATGCGGCGTAACGGTGGTCAGCGGGCTGGCGCGCGGAGTGGACAGCGAATGCCATGCCGCCGCCGTGCGGCTTAAAAAACCGACCGTAGCCGTTATCGGTACGGGCGTAGGCCGCTGTTATCCGCCCGAAAACCGGGCGCTGGAAAAAGCTATCCTTCAGTACGGGGGAGCGGTCATTTCCGAGCTTCCCTTCAGTAAACCCCCAAACGCGTTTCACTTTCCCCGCAGAAACCGCATTATCGCCGCGCTTTCCCAGCCGGTCGTAGTGATTGAAGGCGAAATAAAATCCGGCGCGTTGATTACCGCCAAACTGGCTTTGGAAATGGGCAAAGACGTGCTGGCCGTTCCGGGGCCGATAGACAGCGTGCAATCCGGCGGCCCCAATGCGCTTATCCGGGACGGCGCGGGGGTTGTAACCTCCGTTACAGATATACTAGACTATATACCACAGCAGCTCCGTTTCGGGCTGGACCAGCGCTTCTTTGAAGCCGGTTCTGACGCGCCCGCCAAACCGGAGGAAGATTTGACGCCCCGCCAGCGCGAGGCGATGCACGCCGTGGGCGGCGGACAGGCCAGTCTGGACCAGATAGCCGAAGCCCTGGGCGCGGACGTGCCCGAAGCGGCGTCGTTATTGTTTGAACTGGAAGTAAAAGGGTTCCTGGCCTGCGAAAACGGCCTGTACAGCAAAAGCAAATTTTAAGACTTATTAAGGAAGTGAATTATGGCAACCACCAACGTAAAAGGCAAAAAGCTGGTAATTGTGGAGTCTCCCACCAAGCAAAAAACCATCAGCAAGATTTTGGGGAACGATTTTATCGTGCGCAGCTCGTTCGGGCACGTGCGGGATTTGCCGTCCAAAGACATCGGGGTGGACATTGAACACGATTTTAAACCCACCTACGTCGCGGTAGACCGCGCCAAACGCCTGATTGCGGAGCTGACCGCCGCCGCCAAAAACGCCAGCCAAATTTACCTGGCCACCGACCCTGACCGCGAGGGCGAAGCCATCGCGTGGCATTTGGTGGAGCTGTTAAAACTGCCCAAAGACCGCTACGAACGCATCTATTTCCACGAAATTACCCCGGCGGCCATTAAAGAATCTTTCGCGCACGCCCGCAAGATTGACGACAACCTCGTCAACGCCCAGCAGGCCCGGCGCATTCTGGACCGTATTGTAGGCTATAAGCTCTCCCCGCTTTTGTGGAAGAAAATCACCTCCGGCCTTTCCGCCGGACGCGTACAGTCCGTAGCCGTGCGGCTGCTGGCCGAACGCGCCAAAGAAATAGCCGATTTTAAAGAACAGGAATACTGGACCATCGGCGCACAGTTTGAAAAACCCGGCGCCGCCCCTTCTTTCTGGGCGCGCGTAACCAAATGGCAGGGCAAAAACGTGGAGCAGACCACGACATACAAACTCTTTGCCGAAGATTACAAGGTAAAAACCACCGTTTTTGACAAGCCGGAAAAACTGGCCCCGCTCTCGGAACTGTTAAGAAAGGGCCCCAACACCGTGCTGAAGGTGGAGAAAAAAGAAGTTAAGCAGAAGCCCAAACCGCCTTTTATCACCAGCTCTATGCAGCAGGACGCGTATAACAAGCTGGGCTTCCCGTCCCAAAAAACCATGATGACGGCCCAGCACCTCTACGAAGGTATTGAAATTGCGGGCCAGACGGTCGGTCTTATCACCTATATGAGAACGGACTCGTTCAACGTCTCCAAACTCCTGCAGGAACAAACCAAAAAATTTATCGGCGAAAAATACGGCCCCGCGTTCGTGCCGGCCAAACAGCCCGTTTACAAAAGCAAAGTAATGGGCGCGCAGGAAGCGCACGAAGCCATCCACCCCACCGACGTGCACCGCACGCCGCAGGCGATGAAGCCCTATTTAACGTCCGACCAGTACAAATTGTACGAGCTTATCTGGCTGCGTTTTGTGGCCAGCCAAATGGCCGACGCGGTGTTTAACACCGTGGCGATTGACATTGCCGCCGGGAGCGAAAAAGAATGCGTCCTGCGCGCGAGCGGACGCACGGTAAAATTCCCGGGCTACTTGTCCATTTACAAGGACCTGGACGAGGATTCTTCCGACGAAAAAGAAGACGGAAGCGCCCTGCTGCCCGCGCTGACGGAAGGGGACGAATTAAAACTGTTGGACCTTAAAACCAAAGACCACAAAACCACCCCGCCCCCGTGCTATAACGAAGCCAGCCTGATTAAGACGCTGGAAAAACACGGCATCGGCCGCCCGTCCACGTATGCGCCCACGATTAAAACCATCCTGGACCGCAAGTACATCGCCCGCCAGCCCAAAACCAGCAAGCTCGTCGCCACCGATTTGGGCATTACGGTAACGGACAGCTTAAAAGATTTCTTTAAAGAAATTATGGACCTTTCCTATACCGCCGGCGTGGAAGAACAGCTGGACCAGGTGGCCGAAGGGAACCAGAAGTGGGTGTCTTTGCTCTCGGCCTTTTACGGCAACTTTAAAAAAGAGCTGGACGACGCCGACAAAGGCATGCAGCGCCCCGCCGCCAAAGAAACCAACGAAAAATGCCCCGTCTGCGGCAAGATGATGCTGCAAAAAAGAAGCCGCTTCGGCGAGTACCTCGTCTGCAGCGACCCGGAATGCAAGGGCAAAATCAATTTAACGAGCTCCGGCGAAAAAGTACAGCCGGAAAAAACCGACGAAGTGTGCGACAAATGCGGCGCGCCGATGGTGATTCGCACCGGCCGGCGCGGCAAGTTTCTGGCGTGTTCGGCGTACCCGAAATGCAAGAACACCTATTCGCTGGACGCCGAGGGCAACAAAGTGGCCTCCACCGGGCCGATTGTTACCGACCGCCTGTGCGAAAAATGCGGCAAGCCGATGGTGCTCCGCACTTCCAAACGCGGCGAATTTCTGGGCTGTTCCGGCTACCCCAAGTGCAAAACCATCGTTACGGTTACGCCGGAAGAAATTGAACAAATCAAGGCGGCGCACGCCGCCAAAACAGCGGCGAAAGACGGCAAATAACGCCGGCGGAGGGCGGCATGGAAGAATGGGTCAGCGCGTTTCTCGTCCATTTGCAGAACAAGAATTTTTCGCCCCATACGGTAAAAAGTTACCGCGCGGATTTGCACGAGTTTCTGCTCTTTTTTAAACAGCGAAAACAGGACGATTTGCGCCATTTTACGTCGGCCAATATCCGTTCGTTTCTGGCCGCGCTGCAAACGAAAAACGACCCGGCCCGCAACACCGTGCTGCGCAAAATAGCGTCGCTTCGCAGTTTTGCCGCGTTTTTACTGACGCAGGGCAAGCTGGAGCGCAACCCGTTCAAACTGCTGCCCGCGCCCAAGCGCGAAAAAATCCTGCCCAAGTTTCTCTCGGAGCAGGAAACGGACCGCCTGCTGGAAACGGCGGCCAACAGCAAACACTTTGCCGCGCGCGACAAAGCGCTGTTTGAACTGATGTACTCCAGCGGCCTTCGCCGAAGCGAAGTAACGGGCCTGAACATAAAAGACGTGGACTATTTTAACGGCATCGTCAAAGTATTCGGCAAAGGCGCCAAGGAACGGCTCGTGCCGGTGACGGACGCGGCGCTGGACGCGCTTAAAATATACCTGGCCTGCCGCAAAAACCCGCAGCCGGACGACGCGCTCTTTTTAAACAAAAACGGCAAACGGCTGACGGGCGACGGGCTGGCTTATATTTTTAAAAATACGGCCATAGCCTCGCACCTGGCGCGCAAAGTAACGCCGCACAGCCTGCGCCATTCGTTTGCCACGCATCTGTTAAACAACGGCTGTGATTTAAGAAGTCTGCAGGAAATGCTGGGCCACAAAAGTTTATCCGCGACGCAGGTGTATACCCACGTGTCGCTTGAAAAATTAAAAAGCGTGTACGAGCACGCACATCCGAAAAACAAGGAGTAATATATGATTGGCGTAGGCGTAGACATCGGGGGAACTTTCGTAAAATTGTTTGTGATGAACGAGCACGGCGAGATTTTCCGCAAAGAAAAAATGGAAACCGATTATTCCAAAGGCGCCAAAGGGTTTATCGCCCAAATCGGCGATTATATCAACGCCATCCAGCGCGAATTTCCGGATCAGCGCGTAGCCGTGGCCGTGGGCGCCCCCGGCGATGTGGACAACCAAAAAGGCGTATTGCGCTACAACCCCAATTTAAAATTTAAAGACGTGGCCGACTGGCCGATCGCCCAGCTGCTTTTTAAACACACCGGCATTCTGCCCTGCGTGGCCAACGACGCCACCCTGGCCGCCTGGGGCGTGTACGAGGCCGATTTAAAACGCCAGGGCACCAATGTGCTGGTGGTAACGCTCGGCACGGGCGTGGGCGGCGGACTGATTATTAACAAAGAGCTCTACCAGGGCGCCAACGGCACGGCGGGCGAAATCGGACACACCAAAATCGCCGACCTGGCCACCGGCCCCCTGTGCGGCTGCGGCGCGCGAGGCTGCCTGGAAGCGTTTGTGGGCACCATCGGCATCAAGCGGCGCGTGATGGAAGCCGTCATGGATTACCCGGATTCGCTGCTGGCGCAGCTGGTAAACGCCGAAAAAGATTTTAAAATAGAAATCGTCTCCCGCGCGGCCGAAAAAGGCTGTAAGGCCGCGTTAAAAGTATGGGAAGACACGGGCTACTACCTGGGTATTGGCCTGGCTAATTTCACCCTGGTGCTGGACCCGGACACCATCGTGCTGACCGGGGGCGTCTCCGGCGCGGCGCAGTATTTCCTGCCCGCCGTGCGGCGCGTGCTGGCCGGCCAGCAAATCCAAACGCCGTTTAAACGTTTAAAAATCGTCGTTTCCCAAAACCCCAACATCGGCGGCGTGGGCGCGGCGATGTATGCGATTTACCGCGCGCAAAAAGACAATATACAATGAAATCCGCTCCGCTTACGCTGATGTGCGCCGTTCTGCTTTTGTTATCCGCATCCGCCCGGGGAGCGGATAACGTGCTTCCGCCGCCGGACGGGGACGGATTCGTGTATTTCACGTCGGATAAAGCCTCCGTGGAGCCGGAAAGCAAAAAAGTAAACCTGGAAGGCAACGTAACCGTCATCCAAAAAACCGCGGACGGCAAAAAACGCACCGTTACGGGCGAGAACATCACGCTGGACCAAACCAACACCCAAATCACTTCCATAGGCCCCATGACCGTGGAAGACGGCCAGGGCGGCGTGCTGCGCGGCAACAATGTGTCCGTCAACTACACCACCAAAGATTTCAGCGCCCAGAGCGTCAGCACGGAATACCCCCCGCTGCGCGTTATTTCCGCCAAAGAAATTTCTTCCATCGGCGGCAAAGAAACCCTGAAAGACGCCACCGTTACCTGCTGCGACAATCCCAACCCGCACTATACCCTTTCCGTCGGCAAGCTGTCCATTTCGCCCCAAAAGCGCGTGTTCGGCACCAATGCGGTGCTGCGGCTGGACGGTTTCCCGGTGTTTTACCTGCCGGTGTTCTGGCGGTCCCTGGATTCGCAAAAACCCTGGACCACCTACGTTGATTTTACGCAAAGCAACAAAACGGGCTTCGGCCTGCTGACTTCCACCGTCTTCCAGCCGGTGCTGAACCTGCGGCCCAAACTGAACCTGGATTATTACACCAAGTCCGGCTTCGGCATCGGCGGAGAATTGACGGCCGTCACCTCCCCCACCCTGCGCGGGAGCGGCGAGTTCTACTACATCAACGACCAGGCCGACAATAAAGACATTGACCTCGCCAGCACCAAACGCTGGGGCTTCCAGGGCGGCTACTGGTGGGAAATGTACGACTCGTCGGACCATTTTAATAATCCGGACGGCGCGCTGTATCAGTTCCAGTCCCAGTTCCGTATGGTGTCCGACCCGTACTTTAACGACACTTTCTTCCGCGGCAACCCGTATATTTTTATGCCGGACCAGGAAACCAACTTTTCGCTTTCGCGCCAGACGCGCCGCTCCACCCTGCGCATCAGCTACCAGGAAAAAGACATCTTCGCCTGGGACAAAAAAGAATTTATGGCCGAAAAACGCACGCTGCCGGAAATTAAATTTATGCTGCTGCCGTTTAACGACCCCATTTTTAAAACCGCCAACCGCCTGGAAGTGGATTTTGACAATACCTCCAAGCTCCAGTACAAAAACGGCATGCCCAACGAAGAAGGCCCCTACCAGCGCAAGGCGCACGCCCGCTGGACGACGGAAAAATCCTTCCGCCTCTCGCGCGCGTTTACCTTTACGCCCAGCGTATTTTACGACCAGAGCGTTACGTTTGCCGACGCCCAGTATAAGGACAAGCAGGACGCCTGGGTGGGCCGCATCGGCACGGATTTAAACCTTCAGACCCACTCGTTTTTAGGCACCACCGATTTCGGCTACCAGTTCACCAAACGCCTGTCCACCGGCACCCTGTCCACCGATAACGCCTCGCCGGACAAAGGCATTGAACTCAACCGCCTGTATATTGACAATTACTACCGCCCCACCTTTAACACCTATGTGCGTTTTGGGAGCGGGTTTGACCTGTCCGACTATACCTACGGGCTCAAAGACGGCATCGGGCGCGAACAGGGCTGGAGCCATTTAAAATCCCGCATTGAGCCTTTGCTGTTGGAATGGGGCTACAACTCGCCCGACGGACGCGTAAACTTTTTCGTGCAGGACCAGTACGACCTGGAGGAAAAAAACGTCAGTTTTATCGCCCAGTCCAACTTTATGTTCAAAAATCACCTGATTGGATTCGGCCTCAACAATTTTGCGGACTATACCGACCCGAGCTCTTATTACCACACCAATTCGGACCGCTACACCGTCACCACCACCTGGGGCATCCGGCCCGACAGCGGCAAATGGCTGCTGGACCTGGGGATAGACGCGGTGCTTTTCCGCAGCAGTCTGGTCGGGTTTAACAAAATGGTCCGCGTGTCGCGCGATTTTCACGACGCGCGGATGGAATTTACCGTGCGAGACCGCAACGACAACCTTTCCTTCGCTTTCCGCATCAATATCCTGTGCGGCGGCGACAAACGCGCCCAGGCCCGGCTGCCCGAAGATACCTACTGGTATCCGTGGCGGGGCCGCGGCGATTTGAGAGATATGTAACAAGAGGAGCTGGCTATGGCAAACCCGCTGATATACCACAAACAAGGCTGGATTGAAATGATCTGCGGATGTATGTTTTCCGGCAAAACCGAAGAGCTCATCCGCCGCGTGCGCACCGCGCTGATTGCAAAACAAAAAGTGCAGCTGTTTAACTCCAAGATAGACACCCGCTACGGCATAGACAGCATCACCAGCCACAACCAAAACAAAGTGGCGGCCACGTGCGTCAAAAAGTCGGAAGAAATCCTGCCGCTGATAGAAAAGGACACGCAGGTCGTGGCTATTGACGAAGTCAATTTTTTTGACGCCGGCATCGTGGACGTGTGCGACAAGCTGGCCAAAGCCGGCAAGCGCGTCATTGTGGCCGGGCTGGACACCGACTACCGCGCCGAACCTTTTGAGGTAACCGCCGCCCTTCTGGCCAAGGCCGAATACGTAACCAAAAATCTGGCCGTATGCACCAAATGCGGCAACCCCGCGAGTTTCACCCAGCGCATCAGCAAAGACAAAAAACGCATTGTGGTAGGCACGACGGACGCTTACCAGGCCCGCTGCCGCCGCTGTTATAAAAAGCCGCGCAAATAGCCGTTTTGGGCGGACTCCGGCGGTTTTACCGCACCCGTCCGCACCCACACTAAGACACACAAGGAGAAATTATGTCCCGCATTTATCCCTATGCCGGTTTTTGGCGGCGCGCCATCGCATTCCTGGCCGACACGCTTTTAGCCGCCGTCCCGCCCGCCGTTATCTGCCTGCCGCTGATGTTCTGGCAGGGCCTGGCCATGAGCCGCGCCGAAGGCACGGACGCGGCAGGCGTGCATTTGGCGGCCCTCGTCATCATCTACCTGCTGTGGCAGGTGCTGGCGATTATCTCTTTCTGGCTGTATTTTGCTTGGCAGGAAAGCGGCCCGCGCCAGGCTACGTTCGGCAAGCGGATGATGAAGATTAAAGTCGCCGGCCCGGACGGCGGACGGATTGGCTTCGGCCGCGCGAGCGGACGCACTTTTGCCAAGTGGATTTCATATTTCACCCTGTATGTGGGTTTTATGATGGCCGGCACCACCCGCCAGAAACGCGCTCTGCACGATTATATCGCGCAGACCTATGTGGTGCGTACGGATTTTGAACCCGGCGGCGAACTGCCCTCCCTGCCCTCCCGCCCGTGGCTGTTGGCCGGGCTGACGGTGCTTCTTTTAGGATTATTTGCGGTTGGGCTGTTTGCCGGATGGGCTTCCGAACAAACGTCCGGCATGGCCGGCAAAGCCGCGGCCGAACTGCAGGCGCTGGCCGGGGATAAAGACTTCCCGCAAGAGCCGGTGGAAGCGGACGGCATTGTTTATTTTCGCTTGAACGACGGCCTGTACGCCGAGTTTACGGGCGCGGAGAATGAAGGCGACTATACGCTTTTCCTCTCAGACGGCGCAGACGGCAAAGTATGCTGTCTGGCCGCGCCGGACGAAGGCGACTGCACCCGTACCGGGTTTTCCCCCTGCGAGTAAACTGCGCCGGGCGGCTTATCCGGCCGCAGCCGCCGCAATACAATAAAGGAGAAAAGTATGACCAAATCCCCCTATGCCGGTTTCTGGCGGCGCACCGCCGCGTTTGCGATAGACTGTATTTTGCTGTCCGTTCCCGCCACGCTCATCTGCCTGCCGCTTCTGCTATTAAGCCTGGGCGCGCTGGCACAAGTGCCCAACTCGGAAGATTTGGCCGCCGCCAGTTTGGTGGGCTGGCTGTTCTTATGGAACATACTGGCCGCCGTTTCTTTCTGGCTGTATTTTGCTTGGCAGGAGAGCGGCCCGCGCCAGGCTACGTTCGGCAAACGCCTCTTGGGAATTAAAGTGGTGGGCTCCGACGGCGGACGCATCGGTTTCGGCCGCGCGACGGGCCGCGTATGCTCCAAATTTTTGTCCTACGCGCTGGCGTACCTCGGCTTTATTATGGCCGCATGCACCAACCGCAAACGCGCCCTGCACGATTATATCGCGGAAACGTACGTCGTCCGCGCGGATTTCAGCGCGGGGGACGATCTGCCCGACACCCCCAAACATTTGGTATGGCTGGCCGTTCTGACGGCGCTGGCGGCGCTGCTGTTTACCTTCGGTATGATTTCCACCATAATAAACGCCGAAGCCACGGCGGAACCCGAACTCTCCGGCCGGGCTTCCGTGCGGCTTCTGCAGCTGGCTTCGCAGCGCAGTTTACTGGCTCAGCCGCTGGAAGAAAACGGCTTTACGTTCCACCGCAACATGGACGGATACCGCGCCATACGCAATACGGAAGCAGGCTACGCCCTCTACCTGCCGCCGGGCGGGAACAAAGTCTGCTGCGAGGAACTCTCCGGCAATTCCTGCACATTCACCGGCATAGAAGCCTGCTACTAAATTTAACAAACCGACATCCCCGGGCTGATACAGGCCCGGGGATTTTTTATGTACAGTCAAACAGGAAAATCTAAAAAGGATGAAAGCCAAACGCCGCGCGCGGGCCGGGCTGACCGCCTCACTCAAACACAAAACGCGCATACGCGGCCGGCAAACAGGGTTTATCCCATAAAAATACCGGGAACGAAAAACCTTTCGTTCCCGGTGCCTGAAACGGTTGTCGTAACCGCCGCGCTTAAAAACTCCAGTGCGGCGTAAAGGAATCCCCTTTCAAGTCCGCCAGCAAGTGCGGCGCACTGCCGTCCATATCCATCAAATACAGCTGGCGTTTGCCGTTGCGCGTGGTCGTAAACGCGATAAAGCGGCCGTCGGGGGACCAGGTCGGGTCCTCGTTAGAGCCCGCGTCCGTGGTCAGGCGGCGGATCTGCGTGCCCGTCAAGTCCACCAGAAAAATGTCCATCGGATGATACGGCGACTCGCGCCCCGTAAACACAATCCACTCCCCGGTGGGGGACCACTGCGGGCTGTCGGACCAGTTAAACGTTTTTGTCAGCGGGCGGGTGTCTCCGGTGGCGAGTTCCATCACGTAAATCTGCGGGTTGCCCGCGCGGTTGGATACAAACGTAATATATTTTCCGTCCGGCGAATAAGAAGGCGAGCCGTCCACGGAAGCTTTATTGGTGATGCGCGTTTTTTCGTGCGTTTCCAAATTGTAAATGTAAATGCTGGGGTTCACGCCGCCTGAGCTGGTAAACGCAAGCGCTTTCCCGTCGGGGGAAACGCCGCCGATCAGGCTCAGCCCGCCGCGGATGATAATGGGCGCGATTTTGCCCGCGCGCAAATCAATGGCGAAAATATCCGGGTTTTTATATTTGTACGTCGTGTAAAAAATGCGTCCGTCCTTGGACCAGCGCGGCAGAATGGCGATGCTGCGGTCGTTGGTCAGTTTTTGCAGGTTTTCGCCGTCGTAATCCACCACGTAGATTTCTTTATGGCGCGTGGAATTGTTGGAAAACGCAATTTTCGTATCCGCGATGCCGCGTTTACCCGTCAGCGCCGACACAATCTGGTCCGACGCGATATGCGCCAGTCGCCGCAGGCTGCTTTCGGTTCCTTTAAACGCTTTGGCAAACACGGGAGAGCGGGTGGAAATATCGTACACGTAAATTTTAATGGTGTAATACGGGGCGGCGTAGCTGATGTCGCCCGCCAGCAGGTAGCTGGCGCGCGCCTTGCCCCACTGGGTCAGCGACTGGCTGAGATTTTGCGGGTCAAACGCCGGGCCGTCTTCGGTTACGTCAAAATACCGCGCAAACAGCAAATCCGCGCGCATCACGTCGTGCACCTGCACGGCGGCGGACTGGGCTTTGTCGTCCGTATAGCGGAAAGCCGGCATACCGATGGCCGGCAGCCGTTTATTGCCTACGGAAGTAATACCGATGTACACGTCCGTCTTGGGCTGCGCGGCGTGCAAAACGGCGCAGGGAAAAAAGAATGCGGCAACAATAAAGGTGTAAGAAAACAGTTTTTTCATGAACGGATAACCCGCGCCCCAACCGGCGCGTTATTTGATTTTGGCCAGCTCGGCCTTGGCCTGTTTGGCTTCGGGTGAGGAAGGAAATTCCTGCACCACGGAGGACAAATAGCGTTTGGCCTCGTCGGTCTTGCCCAGCGGCACGATGCTCAGGGCGTATTTCAGGCGCGCGGCAGGAATGGATTTGCTTTTCGGAAATTTTTGCAGCACGGTGGCGTACGCCACGGCGGCCGGTTTGGTCTGGCCGGCGGCCACGTACGCGTCGCCCATATACATATAGGCTTGTTCCGCGTTTTCGCTGTCCGGGTATTTCGTTACGTAAAGTTTAAAGCCCATGGCGGCGGATTCGTAGGCGCCTTTGTCAAGATGGCTTTTGGATTCGGCAAACAAATCGGAAGGCAGCAAGGCGGCCGGCTGCGCGGCGGACGCGGAAGACGCGCCGGCGGCGGGACGGACGGATGCGGTTAAATCATCCAGTTTAGCGGACAGACTGGAAATCTGCGAGTCCACCTGCGACAGGTTTTCGTTGGAAACGGACAGGTTGCGGTTGAGCTCTTCCATCTTGCTGGCAAGCTCGGCCTGGTTGGACTGCATCTGCACAATCGTGGAATTTAATTCTTTAAGCTGCAGTTTAAGCGTGCTCATATCGCGCTCGCTTGCGATGCAGCCGGACAATAAGAAGCCCGAACCTGCCATAAAAAGTAGTTTGGTAACGTTTTTCATTTGGGTTCGGGCTCCTTATAACAAAACAATCAATTAGTTGACTTTCAGCAAGGTGTCAGCTCTGCGGTTTTTGGCCCAGCAGGACTGGGTGGCTTCGTAGCAAACCGGTTTTTCTTCACCGTAAGAAACGGTGGTGATGTTGGCGGCCGGAATGCCGAGGCGCACGTAGTAAGCCTTTACTTCGTCAGCTCTTTTCTGGCCCAGCGCAATGTTGTAAGCGATGGTGCCTCTGTCGTCGCAGTTACCTTCTACGGTTACTTTGTAGGAAGCAACGGCGCCGGCGGATTTAATGGCCTGGGCGTTGGCTTCCACGATTTTGCGGGCGTCAGCGGACAGGCTGTATTTGTCCAAAGCAAAATGCACAATGCCCAGCGCCACTTCTTGGGCGGGCACTTCTTCCACGACCGTGGTTTCTTCCAACACCATTTCGGTGCCGGTACCGGCGGTCAGGTCGGCGTTGGCGTCATCTTTCACGTTCTTTTTGCAGGCGGTCAAGCCGGCGGCCAAGGCCAAAACCAAGACTACTCTGAGTAAGTTTTTCATGTCTTTCTCCGTTATAGATTTTTTTACTTCTACACATAAATCATAGCAGACTTTGCACCCCCGGGTCAATGCATATCCCCCCGTATCCGCCTTCCTTAATGTGTATTTTTATTTAATCGGTTTTGCCGCTTTCGGGCAACGTAAATTTTATATTAGAAAAGCCCCGCTTACGGCGGGGCTTGAATAAATACGGACGTCAACAATCAAAACGGTACCAATGTTCACCCGGGGGAGGAGAACTCAGGTCCACTCCTTCCAGACAAGCATCCTCCGCAACCAGGTCAATCTTAACACAGTAAATCCCGACCTTTTTTAACATCCACGAATTGGGCCCGACGTTTCTGTTCAGATCCGGAATAGCCCATATGTCATATATATAATATCCGGGGGTAATTTGCGGGCAGTCTTCTCCGAGTTTACAGTCAGTATAGGCTTGAGGGATGGAATAATCACCGCATTTTATATTGGCCTGATACGTTGCAAAGTCAATCATACCTACACAGTTGGATGTGTCATATACGGTTTGAATGCGCGCCTCAAATTCAAACTCTTTCCACTCTTTCGCGACAATACATTTTTTCTGAGCCGCAGCAGTACAAGTACTCTGTCTGCGATAGGTGCAGGCATCATAATCCCACGTATACCTGATACTGCCCGTTTGGCCGGAGGGACACGTTTCGGTATACGTTTCCTGTCCGTTATGGGTGGGTTCGCACTTGGAGACCTCTCCGGGGTTGCCGCATACCAGATACACTTCTTCCGCTTTCTTGAGTTTTACCTTCTGCCAAGATACCTGCGGCGCACCGCTCGCTCCCGTCGCCGCGCAGGAAGGAAATTTCTCCCCGCCGGATTTCATATGCGACGCAAACAACTTGAGCTCGTCCACCGTCATATCAGCGGCTTCCAAACTGTAACCGTTGTTTAACGTACCGATACGCAGGTTTGCAGAGAAATCTATATTCGCCTCTCCAGAGCCGCTTCCCAAAGCTATGTTCGTGCTCTTCACGGCGGCCGCCGTGTTTAAATCCAGCTTTCCCCGGTTCAGGTTGACTGTTGTGGCCTGCAACGGGCGAATACCCAAAGCGCCGGATTCTGAACAGCCCAGGTTCATTTCACAAGCTGACGTAAGGCCTATGTCTAATTGTTTACTGGCGTTAATCTTGCTGTATGCCACATACGGCACGGGAAAGTATGTTACCATTTTGATTTTATTTTCTGCTGCTGCGAGTAACGGGACTGGCAGCAGGGATAACACGATAAAAATATGTTTCATAGAAACTCCTTCCATCCTTACGGGAATGGCCTAAATATCCCCGGAGAGAAGAGTTTAAGCGAGGTATGCGAGGGGATACGACCCAATAGGTCTTCCCCCAATGTATCAAAAAAAAAAACAAATCAACCCCCTTGCCGGGGGCAGGGCCCAGAGCCTGGGCTCCCTTCTCTGGCCTGGCCAGGGTTCAACAAAATACGGTACTTTTAGATACTTGGAAGAGAAACATTCGGGGACGTAAGGAACAAAAAGACTGCCGGCCAATACCCATAAAATCCAGTTTTACGCGGCGCGTTTTACAACTCGCTACCCCGCTCAAACAAATAAAACGCTTCTCCCGCGTAAAACGGATTTTATAGACGGGCTAAAGGCCGGAGAGACAACGACAACAACACGGCTAAGACCTGCTTAAAACGGCACAACAGCCCCCATCCGGCGGCCTGCAGGGTTTGAAAAGCTAACACGGGCGTCATCCCCAAAGGTTTGGCGGCACGCAGGAGCGGCCGGTAAGGATTTGGCGGGAATTACCACAACTCAGGAAAGAAAATGGAAATATAACCACCATCAAAAAGGAGCGCAAAGAACATTCTCTGCGCTCCATTCATAAGTTCATCACACAAAAAGCGGTTTTATTCTTTATACATCGGATAGAAATAAATACCCATATACACCGGGTTGTCCACAAAGTTTTTCACGTTGCCGCGCATCGCCCACATACCCGTGGGATGCACGGTATACACCTGCATGGCGTCCTCGTGCATCAGGTTGTGCACCTGCTTGTAAAGCGCGTTGCGTTTGGCAAAATCCGTTTCCGACACCGCCTGCTCAATCAGCCGGTCCGCCTGCGGGTTTTTGTATCCCTGCGAAAGCGCATACCGCCCCTGGCTGTGCCCGAACGGAAAATAAAAGTTATGCGCGTCCGCGTAATCGGCCACCCAGCCGCGCGCCCATACGGGCATCTGGCGGCGGGCCGTTTTTTCCAAAAACGCGGGCCATGTTACACCACGCAAATCAATCTGGAATTTGGGATTTAAACTTTCCACATTGCGCTTTAAAATCTCGCTGGCGATTTGGCGCATATCCCCGCTGGTGTTGTACGTAATGGTGAATTTGAAACCTTTTTCCCACACCTCTCCGCCGCGGGCCTTTTTAAAATGTTCTTTGGCTTTTTCCAGGTCAAAACGGTAATGTTTAAAACCGCCGTCATATTTCACCAAACCGGCCGGAGCGGGGCCGAAAGCCATCTCGCCGCGGCCTTCCATGGACTGGTTTAAAAACGCTTCGTAATCAAAAGCGTATTCAAAGCCTTTGCGCACGTCTTTATCGGCAAAAAAGTCCGACGGGATGCCCTGGCCGTCCAGTTTGCCGGAACCCACGTCCGGGTTGGCCTGCATATTGATGTCCAGCGTAAAGAAAATCACCGGGTCGGTGCGCAGGCGGGGCAGATTGTCGTACACCGTTACGTCCGGGTTGCCCTTCAGCTGCGCGGCGAATTTGGACGACACTTCCGCCACGTCCGCATCGCCCGTTTCCAGCATCAGGCGCAGGGTGGACGGCTCGTCCACCGTCATCATATGAATGGTTTTCAGTTTCGGCGCGCCCGCGAAATACTGCTCGTTGGCGGCCAGCGTCAGGCGTTTGGCGGCAATATCCCAGCGCGCCACTTGAAAAGGGCCCGTGCCGTTGGCGGCGGCAAAAAACGGGGAAGAATCTTTAGAAAAATTGTTAAACTGTTTCCACGCGGCTTCCGTGCCGTCCCACGCGCCTTTCTGCACAGCCCAGTTTTTATTCACCACATAGCTCCACCGCGCCACGATGGACAAAAACGGCGCGAACGGACGCTTGAGCGTAACGACCACATTGTCCCCGTCTACGCGCACGGCTTCGGCGGCGTCTTTAAAATCAACGGTGATACGGCCTTTATCGTCGCGCGTGGACGAAACGCCCAGCACGGGCTCCAGCAACAGGCTGGACGGACCGCCCGACACGTCGGACAGCATAAAACGCAGCAACGAGTAGCGCACGTCTTCCGGGGTCAGCTCGCTTCCGTCGTGGAATTTAACGCCTTTGCGGATGGGGAACGTATAGGTCCGGCCGTCTTTGGAAATCAAACCGTTTTCTTTGGTGGGCACGGCCACTGCCAGCGAAGGCTCCAGCTCCGTTAACGAACTGCCTTTAAATTTCAACAGCGTATCGTACACGTTTATCAGCATTCCGTGCGTTACGCCGTCGTACGAATAAACCGGGTCCAGCGATTCCATTTCCCCTTTGTGCGCCACCACCAGCGAATCTTTCATATCCTGCTGCGCGCACGCGCCCAGCAGTAAAACGGCGCCCATCAACAGCCAATACTTTTTCATATTATTTTTTCCTCACCACGTAAGCGGCTCCCTGTTTACGGCTGAGCCAAGCGTTTGCAAATTCCCGCGCGTCATACGCGCGCAAAACGGATTCCTGTTTGGCGGCGGCGGGATCGGCCGCCAGTATTTTTCCTTTTTTCCATCCGCGCACCAGCACCAAATGCCCGGCGGTATGGTCAATGGCCGCGCCCGCCAGTTCCCCGCGGCCGTACGCCACGCTGGCAAGCACCAGCGAGTCCGGTGTAACAAAATCTTTCAGTTCGCCAAGCGCACCGAAACGGCGCACATACGCTTCCGCACCCAGCGCGCCCGCGCTCGCCACGTTAAACATCCAGTTTCCGTAAATGCCGGCCGTTTGGTCAAACACGTCGCGCATCAGCTCTTTTACGTCCGCCTGATATCCCAGCGCGTTTAACGCCATACATAAAGACACCGGGCTGCAAATGCGCCGCCGGTCCGGGTGCGTTTGCTCCAGCTGGGAGATGGGGTGCACTTCTTTTTCAAAAGCTCCGGCGGGCAGGCGCGCGGCGGTTTTTTCATCATACATAAAGGGCGCGCGCGTAAGCGAGGCGCAGAGCAGGAAAAGCTCCGCATCCCCGTAAAACTTCAGCCGGTAACGGTACGCCTCGGCGGGTTTAAAAAGCGTCAGCACGTCCGTTTCCACGCGGCCGAACGCGTCTTCCTGCGGAGGGAAACTTGTTTTAAACTTGCCCGACAGCAGGCCCAGCTTGTAAAACCCGCTCCATTTTCCGCCGCAGCATACCTGCGCTTCAAACAAAATACAGCCGTCGGTAACCGAGCGGTAATTGGCCGACAAAACCAACGACGAAAAAGGAAAAGGCGTTTTGAAAGGAAGGGAAACTTCGGTTTTGATACCGTCGGAAACGTGTTCCCCTTCCGTGTCGGACGGGGAATGCAAAACGTTAAAAACGGACTGGCGCGAAACGATGTGTTGAACCATACGAAAACCTTATCGGGGCACCCGGACTTGAACCGGGAACCTCCCGCTCCCAAAGCGGGCGCTCTACCACTTGAGCCATGCCCCGAATGTGTATATTGTAGCAATTTTAGGCGGTTTTCCGAACAGAAAAACAAGCGCCGCACCCGCCCGAAGAAAGAGAGGCGGAAGAAAGCAAAACCCGCGCACCGAGCGCGGGTTTACAGATACTGCGCCGGACTTGCCTTCCGGTAAAATTCCTGACGGAATTTTCCTGCAGGCGCGGGAGTGCGCCTTCGCACCGGGCTCGCGGTTTTGGCCTTGCGACTTGCCAGCGCAAACCAAAACATCGCTCCGCCTTTCAAGTCCTGACGCGCACCAAGCAGTTGGTGCGCTGTGGGCGCAAAATAAACATCCCCCGGCGTAGCCGGGGGTTTTTCTCAATACGGGCGCAGCCCT
>NZ_CAUDSG010000006.1:0-58276 GCF_958451995.1 Candidatus Avelusimicrobium alvi | reverse complement strand
ATAAAAATGCCAAACAAGACGGGCCGTATTTTCCCACTGTATCAAAAAAAAAAAACAAATCAACCCCCTTGCCGGGGGCAGGCAATCTGGCCTGGCCAGGGTTAACGCAATAAACGGTGCTATTAATTAGATGGGAACAACAAAGGGGGTATGAAGCCGCCCGCAGGGTCCGTCCTCCCTTTCCCTGACGGTGCCATCCGACGAATTGGGCCACACTGTCTAAACAATGTTGCCAAGCACCGTAACAACGAGTCCAAAAAGCCGCACCCGCCGGGCCAGCTGCAGGGTCCGGGCCTTGGGGTCCTGGCGGCGCGCAGCGTGCCTCAACCAGGGCTAAAGCAATAAACGGTACTTTTAGTTAAATGGAAACAACTCAAGGAGATATGCTAAGACCAGCATAAAAAGACAAAACGGCCGCGCCCGGCAGACATCTCCGCCGTTCAGAATTCATTTCTTTTTGGTATTATATGAATATGAACATTTTACTGGGTTTACTTGTACTGGCCGCAATAGCCGGCCTGGCGGCTACTACGCGCACGCGCACGGCGCAAATTGCGCGGATGGCCAAGCTGAACGGCTGCCGCTTTGACCGCGAAAAAGATTCCGTCACCACCGAGCTGACTGCCGGGCGGCTGGAATTTTTCACGCTGTTTTTCCACCAATACCAAAACGTGTGTACGTGCTCCGACAACCTGGCCTTCATCCGCGTGGCGGACGATAATATCTACGCCGACGACAACCCCAAAACCAAACCCGCGCGCATTACGATTTTTACGGCGGAACTCAAAAAACGCCAGTTTCCCGCTTTAAAAATCGCGCCGATTGATTCGCCGTTTGCGCCGTCCCAATATGCGCTGATGAAAACCAACATCCCGGCCATAGACAGCCGCTACCGCATCCACGCGCCCACCCCGGCCGCCGCGCTGGTGCTCACGCCGTTTATCATCGGGCTGTTAAAAACCCGCAAAAATATTTATTTGGAGCTGAACGACAATGCGCTTGTGTATCACGAAAATGCGCAAATGTCCATCGCCGAGTTCCAGCCATTCCGTTTCCGCGCCATTCAGATTCTGCGTGAATTTGAAAACGTCATCCTCAAGCTGGACCAGGCCAACCCCTCCACCACGGCCACGCTGACGCCTACCGCCCAGGACGCCGCCGAACAGCGCGCCGAAGCCATGTTAAAAGCGCTCTGCACGCCGCAGAATCCCGTCCAGATGCGGGAAGGAAACGGCTGGAGAGGCATGTGGATTATCGTACTGCTGGCGGTACTGCTCGGGATGTCCTTCCTGTCGTGGTTTATTTTAAATAACTGGACGGCCCGTTAAACTTTCCCTAAACACCAACAATAAATATCCCCCGGCATAGCCGGGGGTTTTTCACATTGGGGCCCTGCCCCTCCTTACTAGCCAGGCGTGGAACGCCTCTCAACAGCCTGTCGCCCGCGTCTCCCAGGGACTCTTGTCAAACGGCAGCTGCGCTCCCAGCTTATCTTCCCTCAACTGGTTTCTTATATATTCCGCTATCTTTATCTTATTCTTTCCCACTCTATCCACATAATACCCCCTACACCAAAACTCCCGGTTCTTATACTTGTACTCCATATTCTTCCACCGTTCGTATATCAACAAACTGCTTTTCCCCTTTATATACCCCATTACGCTCCCTACGCTATATTTCGGGGGGATTGATAACAACATGTGTATATGCTCTGGACATACTTCCGCTTCTATTATCTCTACTCCCTTCCATTCGCATAACTTGCGCAGTATTCTTCCTATTTCAACCCTTTTTTGCTTATAGAACACCTGTCGCCTGTATTTCGGAGCAAACACAATGTGATATTTGCAATTCCAGCTTGTATGTGATAATTTATTTATGTCCTTATCCATGTTAAGGACCTCCTTTTGTTAAATTGCCTGCTAGCACAGGCAATTTATTATACAAAAGGAGTTTTTTTGTCTCGGGGTCCGGTAGAACCTACTCTGAACCACCGGCCTAGCCGGTGGTTTTCTTTAGACAACAAACCGCGCTTTTTAGAAAGCGCGGTTTTTTACCGGTCCAAACTATTTCGCCTCAATACCCAGGCTCTTTAAAAACGCCCGGTCATTATACGGACGGCCCAGGAATTTTTCCACCATTTCATTTTCGTCATACACCGTGCCGGGCATATAGACATACTCGCGCAGGCGCAGGCCGAGCGCTTCGTTAAACAGGCCCTGCCGCTCAAACTCGCCGAAAATATCTTCCGCAATCACCAAAGACCAGGCGTATACGTAATACCCCACGTCATACGGGTCCGTAAGCGACATAATATGCCCAAAGCTCGCCTGCGGCCAGGTGCCGGGAGTCATCGGCACGCCGGTAATGTCTTTCATCATCCGGGCGTAAAGCCGGGTGGTATCCACGCGTGTGTCCGCCGCGTGCGCGGCCAGGTCAAACTGACCCAAAAAGTTCTGGCGGATAAAGGCCGAAGCCACGCCCGCGTTCTTGGACTTAACCAACGCCTCAATCATCCCGTCCGGCAGCGGTTCGCCCGTTTGATAATGCGCGGAAATACTTTTTAACACTTCGGGCTGCCAGGCCCAGTTCTCCAGCAGCTGGGAATGGGTTTCTATATAATCCCAGGCGACGTTGTCCCCGGTCAGCGTGGCGTATTTGGACGTGGCCATAGACATCTGCAGCACGTGCCCGAACTCGTGGAACAGCGTTTCCACCTCGCCGTGTTCCAGCAGGGAAGGCACGCCGTTACCGGCGGGCGTGAAGTTGGCGGCGATAACGACCGACGGCGTTTGGAAGGAGCCGTCCGGCAGTTCAAAGCGGTCCACAAAACTCCAGGTGGCGGCGTGGGTGTATTTGCCGTCGCGCGGGTAGAGGTCCATATAAAAATTGGAAATCAGTGCGCCCGTTTTTTTATCTTTGATTTGGTACACCGCCACATCCCGGTGCCACACGGGTAAAGACGCTTTTTCAAACGTTACGCCAAAGAGTTTGCCAAACGTATCAAACATCCCGGAAATTACTTTGTCCGCCGGGAAGTATTCTTTGATTTTGTCGCTGTCCACCCGATAGTATTTTTTCTTGTACTGATTGCTCCAGTACGGCAGTTCCCAGGCGGTCATTTCTGTGGCTTTCCGCCCGGTCTCTTCTTCTTTAAGCTTTAAATAATTCTTTAATTCCGCCTGCGCCAGCGGCGTAATTTCTTTTTGCAGGTTTTGTAAAAACTGTTCCAGCGTTTTGTAGTTTTTCGCCATCCGCACGGGAAGCACATAATCCGGGTAGCGCTTATACCCCAAAAGCGCGGCCTGCCTGCGGCGCAGTTCCAGGGTGTCTTCCAACAGTTTTACGTTTTCTTTCCCGCCGCGCCGCGCAAATTTTTCCTGTAAGGCTTTGCGGGCTTTTTCGTTTTTGGCCGAGGCCATAAAGGGATTGTAATCGGGGTATTTAAGCGTAACGATATACTTGCCGTCCGGCGTGCGTTCCAGGCGGTTGATAAACGTCTCGCCCAGGCCGTCCAGCTCTTCGCGCGTAACGGCCAGCTCGTCTTTGTAATTGTTGAGGTTTACGTTATAGCGCGTGATTTTTTCCAGCCGCTCGGTATTGAGTCGGGCGTAGAGGGCCGCGTCTTTCCCGTCCAGCGCCATCCCGGCGCGCTCGTAGCGCTCCATCCATTTGGCAAGCAGGCGCGCATCCTCGTGCGAAAGGGCGGGCGCCGCCTCCGCATATTCCTTCAGCGCGCGGTACACGTCCTTGCGCGCAAATACGGCCGCCTTGGCCTGGCTGCCTTTGGCTTCCAGCGCGGAAGCGGCTTCGCGCACGGAGGCGTTCTCGTGAAAATACGCCAGGAGCGACAGGTTTTTCGGCACGAACCAATACGAAGTGTACGCGTCTTCCAGCGCGCGGACGGTATTGTTAAAGTCCCGGTCGCCGGCGGGAATACGCACCAGAAAATCCAGATTTTGGTTAAGTTCATCGGCCGCGCGGGCTTCCAGCGCGGAAATTTCCTGCGGCGTATAGTCAAAACGGAGATGCCCGTTTTTGAACATATCGCCGTATGCGCCGGCAAACGCCGCGCAGGGCAGCACAAACGCCGCCAAACCCATCATCATTTTATTCATAGTTAAATTATAGAAAAAATAAACCCGGCCCGAACGGACGCGCGCGCCCTAATTTCCTATAATATAAGTATGGAAAAAGAACAGGACGTCACCGTCGCCAAAAGCGCGGGCTTTTGTCCCGGCGTAAAACGCGCCATTGACAAAGTGCTTGAGCTGGAGGCCGCAGGCAAAAAACCGGTTTACACCATCGGGCCGCTGATTCACAACAAGCAGGTAACCGATATGCTGGCCGCCAAACAAATCACTTCTATTGACCGCCCGCAGGACGCCGCCGACAAATCCGGCGTGCTCGTCATCCGCGCGCACGGCATTACGCCCCGCTTCCAGCAGGAAGTGCAGTCGTGCGGAATGGAAGTGGTGGACGCCACCTGTCCGCTCGTCAAACACGCGCAGAACATCATCGCCCAATACGCAGAGCAGGGGTATCATACCGTCATCGTGGGCGACGGCGGACACGCCGAAGTGATCGGGCTTTTAGGCTACACGCAGGGCAAAGGCGTAGTGGTTTCCGGCCCGGAAGAAGCCGCCCGGCTGCCGCATTTTGACAAGGTAAACGTCGTTTCCCAAACCACGCAAAAAGAAAGCGTATTTTACGAGACCGCCGAAGAAATCAAAAAACACGCGGACGAATGCCAAATTTCCAACACCATCTGCCAGCCCACCAAAGACCGCCAGAAAGAAACCATTGAACTCGCCCAAAGCGCGGACCTGGTAATTGTCGTGGGCGGCCGCCACAGCGCCAATACGGCGCGCCTGGCGCTGTTATGCAAAGGCCTCGCGCCAGCCGTCCTGCACGTGGAAACCGAAGACGAACTGGAAGCCGCGCCCGTTACGCACGCCAAGAAAATTTTTATCACCGCCGGCGCTTCCACCCCCAACTGGGTGATTGACCGCGTGGCCGCGCGCGTACGCGAACTGCGCAAGCCCAACGCCACGTCCCGCCTGTCCGGTCTGGCCGGGAAAATATGGCGCTTTTTGGTGCGCAACTGTTTTTACACGGCGTTCGCCGCTTCCGCGCTGACCTATGTGTGTATGCGCCTGGAAGGCGTACCGGCCGACAGCCGCCTGCTGGCTTTTTCGTGGCTGTTTGTTTATGCGCTCACCGCGTTTAACCGCGCGGCCGAAGCCGAACCCGGCCAAAACCGCCGCTTTTTAACCGCCGCGGCCATTCTTTCGGGCCTCTTCGCAACGGGCACCGCTTTCTTGCTGGGCGGCGGCGCGCTGACGCTGTGCCTGCTGTTCCTGGCCGCCGGATTTGCTTATCCGTTCAGGCACCTGCTCAAACTGCAGCTGCTTTCCCTGCCCGGCACGAAAGACATAGTAACCGCCCTCGGCTGGGCGTTTACCTGCGCGCTCCTGCCCGCGTACGAACACGGGCTGCTCTTGCGCAAAGCCTCGTACCTGGCTATTTTCTATACGATTTTACTGGTGTTTATGCGTTCGGTTACGCTGGGATTTACGTCCGCCAATAAAGATTTAATCATCGGACGCGAAAGTTTTTACAAAGCCTTCGGCATGAAAAAAACCAAATGGGCCGTTACGCTGATTCTTTTGGCGCTGACGGCCGCGCTGGCTACGCTCTTAACGCTTACGTGGAAACCCGCCCTGGTGGAGATGCTGCTCATCGGCCACCTGTACACGGTTTTTATTGTAATATATTACTATAGCAAGAGCAGTACCCGCAGCGTGAAGGATGAAACGCTGATTGACGGACAATTTTTCGTACTGTGGGCGTTAAGCGGCCTGGCCGCGTATTTGTAGTTCGGAGGGGATATGAGCATTAAAAAGATTGGGATTTTAACCGCCGGCGGCGACTGCCCCGGCTTAAACGCCGTTGTACGCGCCGTAAGCAAAAACGCGCTGCGCCACGGCATTGAAGTATTGGGGTTTAAAAACGGTTTTGACGGACTGGTGCGCAACGAATACCTGACGATTACCGACGACACCGTTTCCGGCATTTTAACCATGGGCGGCACCATTTTGGGCACCAGCAACATCGCCAACCCGTTTAACTATACGCTGCCGCCGTTCGGCTCGCCGGAGACGCCGCGCGATTTGTCTTCGGTCGTACTGCATAATTTTAAAGAAAACCAGCTGGACGCTTTAATTACCATCGGCGGGGACGGCACCCTGCATATGTCGCAGCAGTTTGTGGACCTGGGGATGCCCATCGTGGCCGTGCCCAAAACCATTGACAACGACCTTTCCGCCACCGACCAGACCTTCGGCTTTGACTCCGCGCTCGCCGTCGCCACCGAAGCCATTGACCGCCTGCACACCACCGCCCAAAGCCACCACCGCGTGATGATTATTGAAACCATGGGCCGCTACGCGGGCTGGATTGCCCTGCGCTCCGCCATCGCCGGCGGGGGCGACATTGTGCTGATTCCCGAAATCCCGTACAACGACGACGTAATCGTCAACTATATTCTGGACCGCAAAAGCAAAGGCAAAACCTTCAGCATCGTGGTGGCCGCCGAAGGCGCGAAAAACGAACTGGGCGAACAGACCGTCGCCCGCACGCTGGCCGGCAGCACCGACCCCATCCGCCTGGGCGGTATTGCCTACAAGCTGAGCAATATGATTGAAGACCGCACGAAAATTGAGTCCCGCGCGTGCGTGCTGGGCCACACCCAGCGCGGCGGCACGCCCACGGCGTTTGACCGCTGGCTCTCCACCCTCTACGGCGCGAAAGCGCTTGATATGGTGCTGGAAGGCAAATTCGGCTATATGGCCGCCTTCCGCAGCTTCCAGATTACGGAAGTAAAAATCGCGGACGCTATTTCCAAACTTAAACTGGTCGATCCGCACGGCGAAGAAGTACAAGCCGCGCTGGAAGTGGGAATGAGCTTCGGCTCGTCCGAAATCGGCTGAGGAGCAAAAATGAACGACAATCTGGATATGATTTACGGCATTCACCCGGTGATGGAAGCGCTGAAAAGCAAAAAGCGCAACGTAACCCAGCTGTATGTGTCCGACAACAAAGCCGGACACCGCGCCGTGGAAGAAATCATCCGCCTGGCTAAAAGAAACAATGTAAAAATTGACCGCATTGACGTCAAAACGCTGGACCGGCTGACCCGCAACGCCAATCACCAGGGCGTGATGGCTAAAATCCAGCCCATCAAACTGATGAAGCTTTCCAACGCGCTCTACGAAGCCGACGGAAACAAAAAAGACCTCTGGCTCGCCGTGGACGAGATGACCGACCCCCAGAACCTGGGCGCGATTATCCGCAGTGCGGCCTGCCTGGGCTTTTCCACCATCATCCTGCCGCAGCGGCGCACGGTGGGCATTACGCCGGCGGTGTATAAAGTGGCGTGCGGCGCGATTGAAAACATCAATATCGTAGAAGTGGCCAACCTCTCCGCGGCGCTTACCGACCTCAAAGAAGAAGGCTTTTGGGTATACGGCGCGGATATGGCCGGCAAACCCATTAACACGGTGGATTACGCTTCCCCGGCCGTATTGGTAATCGGCTCGGAAGGATTCGGCATCCGCGAAAAAACGGCCGAAAACTGCGACGAAATCGTTTCCATCCCGCAAAAAGGCGGCGTGGAAAGCTTAAACGCGTCAGCCGCCGCCAGTATCATTATGTACGATATGATGTCCAAAATTCAGTTAAATTAGTTTTACGGCGCAATCAAAGCCCCCGGTTTTCACCGGGGGATTGTTATTTTATATCCTCATATAACACGGACCAAAGATTTCCTCTTTGGTCCGTGTACGTAAATCTGCTCATACGAAAGCTGTTAATCTACAGATAAATCTCCAGGGTGTCCAACTGCTTCCCTTTATCACTGTACACTTTAAGCGTCAGTTTCCGGTCCACAATCTTGCCCGACGCATAATGCCGCGTAGACACAAAACGTGCGGTGGACGCGTCCGAATGCTGCCGTTTGCCCGGCGCGGGCGCGGCGGTGCCCAGCGTAACATACGTTACGCCGCGCGCATTGGGTTCCCCGCGGTACATCGGGAAGGTGCGCTCGTAATCGGCATCTCCGCCCTGAATCACCAGCTTCACGCGGTAATCTTCAAAAATTTTCACCCAGTTCAGCGCCACTTCGTTATTGCTTCCGCGTGCGCCGGTGGAATACGCGGGCGCGTTCATCACCACGATTTTCCACTTTTCCCCCGCCGTAGCCAGCGTGGACTTCAGCCATTCCGTCTGTGCGGATTTCTCGCCGATTTCCGGCGCCCATACCGCGCCTTCGGCCACGTTGGTGTCTAAAAAGATAAACCGCGCGTTGGCCGTATCAAAGGAATAATACTTCGGCGTGGCCTTGCTCCAGGTCATATCGTGGTAGCGGGAATAGTTGGTGCGCAGGAACGATTTGCTTTCGCGCTGTTCGCGGTCGGGCCCGTATTCGTTGGGGCCCAGCGCCACAAATAACGGATTCTTGGAAAGCACGTTTTTAAACGGTTCAAAAAATTCGCGGTCGGCATCCTGGTTCAGCCCGCTGTGGGTGATGTTGCCCGTGTGAATTAAAAAATCGCTTTCTTCCTGCTCCATCAGCGCCGCCAGCCCGGCACGCGCCATGGCGGCTTCGTCCGGCACCGGAAGGCCGTCCAGCGAGGGGAGCGGGATATCTTCCCCCGTGGCTCCGAGGGCCAGAAAATTCACCACCTTGCGCTCGGCCGAATACAGCGTGCGGAACGTGCCCGTAACGGGCTCCTGCACGCCGTCTTTGGCGGAATTGTTTACATATATGCGGTAGCAGAAATCCTGGTTGGGCACGAGGCCGTATAAAATGGCCTTATGCTGGGTGCCTTCGGGCGTAACCGTCATAATCTGGTTGCAGCGCGGCGAGGGGCCGTATTCCAGCCACGCGGGCGTGGCTTCGTCCGTCTGCCATTTGACGATCATGGTGGTTTGGGTCGGGTCCTCAATATAAGGCCCGCGGATAATCTGCGCCGCGTACGCATATACGCCGCCGAACAGGAAAAGGGAGAGTAAAAGGATTTTGTTCATCTTCTTTATTCTACAAAATATCCCCCCGTAAAAGAAGAAAGCCCCGTATAGCTAAAAAACGCCCCGCAACGGCTTTAAATTTGGTTAAATGGAATATATGAAAAAACTCATTTTATTTTTTATGCTGTGTGCTGTTTCTTCCGCCGCCCTGCAAGCCCGTACGGTAGACGTGTCGGCGGCTTATATCGGTTCCTCCCGTTTTGACCAGGTAAGAGCGGGGGCCGCGGCCGCGCTGTCGCTTAACCTGCTGGCCGGCGTGGAAGCGAAATACATCAAAGAAAAGGATTTTAAAGACCCCATCTACTCGGTCAACGTCCCGTTTCGGATGGATTTTGACTTGCTTAAAATCAACATCACGCCCTTCTATTATTTTAAGAATAAAAGCGATAATCCCGCCTATCAGGACGCTTCCGCCTACGGCCTGGCCACCCAGTTTATTATGACGCTGGAAGACGACGAGGTGAACGACCTTTACACCCACGCGTACATCGGCGTGGCGTACGCCCGCCAGAAAGGCACCGCGTTTTATGACGACGGCTCCGAATCCGACGAAAACTATTCCCAGATGGCTTACACCCTGGGCCTGCATAAAAACTTTTTCCGCGCGTTCGGTTTTGAAGCCGCCGCCAGCGTGTTCCAATATCCGGACGGCATCACCAGGCTGAAGTCTTTCCGCGGCGTGATGGACCAGCAGGAACTGGCCTTTACCCAAACCTTTGACGTCGTGCACGATTTGGCCAAATACACCTTAGGCGCGCGCATTACGCGTATGTGGACGGACAACCACTCCACCTTATACCTCGGTTACCGCTACGGCGAGTATTACACCGCCGACCCGGAACATTCGTTTATGGTGGGCAACTCGTTTACGGTGGCCCGCGCCGTCAGCGCGGACATCGCCTACAACCACGTACGCACCATCCATAACGACAACAAGCGCGACATTTTATACGCCCGTCTGGCGGTATCTTTTTAGGAGCGGCATATGAAAGAAGAAGAAAAAAACACCGCCATTTCTTCCCGCGCGCTGACGCTTATTTCGCATAAGCTCAAAACGCCGCTTTCCATCATCAACGGCTATTCGGAAGCCATCCTCTCCCAGGCCGGGAAAGAAAAATTTTCGCCCTTTACCGCCAAAGCGCTGGAAGAAATCAACAAGCAGGGCGGAAGGATGTCCCTTCTGGTGGACAAGCTGGTGGCTTTTAACAAAGTAACCGCCGCACAGAACGAAGGCATTGAAAAACAGCCCGTCTATTTAAAACCGCTTATCAAAGACTGCGCCGCCAAAGCCATCGCGCAGGAAGAAGAGACCGCCGTACCCGAAGCGCCGCGGGACGAGGCTTCCATCAAACGCGGCACGTTTGTGGAAATTGACTGCCCCGAACGTTTAAGCGTTACCGCCAACGAAGAAATGCTGCGCCTGTGCATCCGCGAACTTTTGGCCAACGCGATTAAATTTAACAACAAAATGGAGAAAATCATTAAAGTACAGTGCGCCAACCACGGAGACAGCATCTCCATTTCCGTGCGCGACTACGGCGCCGGCATCCGCCCGCAGGACGTAAGCCGCATTTTTGACCCGTTCTACCAGGTGGACGACTATTTCACCGGCCAAATCAGCGGCTGGGGACTGGGCCTTCCCATGGTAAAACGTATTTTGGACCTGCACAACGGGTCCATCAGCGTCGTGTCCGACCGGGGGCTCGGCTCTATTTTTACCATTAACTTCCCCCTGTTATGAACTGCGAAGAACTTTTGGAACAAATTTCCGCCCGGTGCGACGCACTCCGTGCCGATTTAAACGCCGCCGCGCAAAACCTGCGCGAGTTCAACCGCCGCCTGGAGCAAATTGTGCAGCAGCTGCACAAAAATATAGACGTGCGGGACGCGGACTTCGCCGCCCAGTTTAACGAGTACTGCCTGAGCCTGCGCCAAAAGCTGGACGAAGGCGAACCGTTCTGGACCGGGGCCCGCACGGACATCCGCTCCCGCAAAGACGCCGAATGGACCGGAGACCTGGCCCTGCCGGCCAAGGGGTTAAACAGCCGCGCCAAAACGCTTTCCCGCGCGTGCGACGAATTTACCACCGCGTATGACTTATTTTGCAAGAACTATAAAAGTTTTACCGCGGCCAAACTAAACGTATGGCTGCTGACTTCCTGCCAAAACGATGTTTCCAGCCTGACCGGAAAAATACTCTTTCTGGCCCGGGAAATCGCCAAAAAAACCGAACGAAACAGGGGGCCGTATGTTTTCTGACAAAACAACCCATTACTATTTAAAAGCCAGCGCCGTATGCCTGACGATTATCGCCGCCGGCATAGTAACCGCGTTTTTGGTATACACCAAATCGCTGCTTATTCCGCTGGTTATTTCCATATTCCTCTACACCATCCTCGCGCAGATGACGCTGTATATGAAACAGAAGTTCTCCTTTCCGTCCTGGCTCGCCATGACGATTTCCATCCTGCTCTGCGCGGCGTTTTTTGCGGGCGTTATTTTGTTTACGGTCAACTCCGTGGGCACCTTCCTGAAAGGGGCCGAAGTATACCGCCAGAACCTGATTGATACGATTACCGACCTGATCTCCCGCCTGCAGCAGCACGGCATTACGCTGGACCAGAAGTTTATTGAAACGTATTTGCGCGAACTGCCGCTGTTCAACTGGCTTAAAAACTTCGGCGGAAAACTTTTCAGCTTAATTTCCAACACCACGCTGATTATTTTGTTTATGACGTTTTTCCTCTTCGGCAGCAAAAAAACGCCCCCGATTACCAACCCCGCCATTAAAGAAATGCTGGCGAACGTATCGGTGTATCTGTCCGTTAAGCTGATTGCTTCGCTGGCTACCGGGCTGGTGGCGGCGGCTATTTTATTCGGGTTTCAGGTTAAACTGGCGGCGCTGTTTGCATTATTTGTATTTCTGCTGAACTTTATTCCCAGCGTGGGCTCCATTGTGGCCGTGCTGCTGCCCGTACCCGTGCTGTTCCTGCAGTTTGGGCTGGGGCCGCAGTTCTTTCTGGTTATCGGCCTGCTTTCCGCCACGGAGTTCACCATCGGCAACCTTTTAGAACCCCGCTTTTTGGGCGAAGGGATGGATTTACATCCGGCGGCGGTGGTGGCTTCCCTTATTTTCTGGACGCTCGTTTGGGGCGTACCGGGAGCCTTCCTCTCCGTGCCGATTACGGCTTCCATTAAAATCGTCTTGAGCAAAATCAAGCATACCCGCCCCGTAGCCGAATTTTTGGCGGGCCGCCTCCCCCACTAGGCCTTCCAGGCCGGGGGATTCCCAGACACGTTTAATGGACGGGTTTAGGCCACACTCTCCCGCCGGGACGCGCCCTTCTAAAACGACAAAGCTTCCAGGCCGGGAATTCCCGGGTGCGTTTAAACTGTACTCTGCTCCATACCGTGTACGGCTCGGACGCAGTCCATTAATCTTCCTTTTCCCGCACAGGACAAACAAAAAAACCGCTTCTATAAGAAGCGGTTTTTTTGCTCATCATAACAAATCAACTACTGCGCCGGCGCAACGGATGGGGGCGGCAGTTCACTGCGGACCTTATTAAACAAGTTCGTTTCCGTAGCGCGCTGCAGGAAAGCTTCCCACTCCTGCTGTGTCAGTTCAAAATCGTCCATCACAATGTACGAAATCTCTTTCGCCGTATCTTTGCCCACCGTATTATTTCTGGTGTATTCGTTTTCCAGCTCCACATAGCGGCTGGCCACGGCATAATCAATCGCTTCCTGCGTATAGGAAGGGATTTGCGCATCCGGGTTCATCGTATTCGTATCAAATACGCCTTGGTGGGCCGGAGCGGTTTCAAGCGGGCGGTCTCCCGACGGGGTGAACATCTCGCTATGGTCGTCCGCGCGGTTTTCCACCGTGGGCACGGTATCCGTTGAATTCGTTACCCGGCCGAGCATCAGGTTGGAACAGGCGGAAGGATTAACGATAAAGTAGATGCTTAAAATGATAAAGACTAAAATAGCTGCTTTAAGAAAAATTTTGAGCACAGGGAAACCTCCTGATATTCTATAGAATACAATATTTTTCCGTTCTTATTCAGCTTTTTTTGTCTGCGGCGCGGCCTCAACCGGTCCGGCGCCCTGCAGCTGCTTGACGCTTTCCACAAATTGAGGGTTGGTAAAAATCTGCTCAATGGTCTTGGCAAAGGCGGGATTTTTCATACTTTCCTGCACCACCCGGCCCACCTGCGGATTTTCTTTTAAAATCTTTACAAGCTCTACGCCGCCCAGCGCGCCCAGGTCCTCCACGCCGCCTTGCGTGGCGGCGGCCAGGTCGCGGTTGAATTTTTGTATGTTCGGGTCCTGCTCGTAATCGGCCAAAATGGAGGCGATGGTCTCCTGCGCCTGCTGTTTCTGCCGCTCGTCCGAAAGCGGCGCGTCTTCCAGGAAAATGGCGGTTTGGGACGGGTCAAACACTACGGGGCGGCTGACGGGTTCGGGCAGGGGGGCGGCCAGCGTAACCGGTACGTTTTGAAACGTAAATACGCCCTTGTTGGCGGCCTCTTCGGCGGCTTTTTCGGCCGCTTTGCGTTCGTATACCTGATAGCCGCGGACCGCGCCCATATACAAGAGCGCGGCCAGCATAACGGCTATCAAAATATAGCTTACCTTGGACATTACATCCCCAGTTCAATCATCTCAATATCAAACACCAGCGCGGAGTTCGGCGGAATCTGCCCCACCGGGCGGTTGCCGTACGCCGTATCGGGCGGGCAGACCACTTTGGCGCGGGAACCGGGCTTCATCTGCTGCAGGGCTTTGGTCCAGCAGGGGATGACGTCGGTCAGCTTGGTTTCAAACGCTTCGCCGCGGTCGCGGGAGCTGTCAAACTTGGTGCCGTCAATTAAAGTGCCGGTATAATGTACTTTAACCGAGCCGTCGGCCTTGGGCGTTTTGCCCTTGCCCGCGCGGCTGAGTTTAATCATCGCGCCGTTATCCAGCGTTTTTACGCCTTTTTCTTTCTTAAAGTTCGCCATATATTCCTGCTGTTCGGCTTCGCGCTTGGCGGAAATGGTTTTGGCGTCGTCCTGGTATTTCTGAATAATCTGCGGTTTGTATTTTTCCAAATCCGTCTGCGATTTTTTGTTAAGCAGGCTGTCGCGCATACCCTGGGAGAGGGCTTTGTAGTCGTCCTCGTTGTCCAGCACGAGCTGGCGTTTTAAATTGTCCCCCAGCAAAAAACCCAGCGAGTAGAGCATTTTGTTGCGTTCGGCCGGATCCTGCACCTGGGCGGACGAAGCGTCGGCAGAGGCGGCGGGCGCCGTTTCGGGCGCGGTCTGCGCGGACAAAAGCACCGGCGCAAACAGTAAAGCTAAAATCATTGTTTTTTTCATGTGTATTTCTCTCCTATTTCGTTTTCAAATACGCTTCCAGCCGGCGGGTAATCTGCGCGGCGGACTGTTCCCCCACGCTCTGCATACTTTTGCGCAGCGAATCCGCCGCCCGGGACGTGCCGGCCCGTTCGTGCACATTAAAACGCGAGAACGTTACCCCGCGCGCCGCATCCACCAGGCTTACGGACGCGCCGCTGGAACACCACACCAGGCCCTGCACTTTTTGGGAATCGTAGCCGTCCACATCCGTGGCTATTTTCACCAAAATCGTTTTGTCGGGATCGGAAAGGTCCACCACGCCCAAACCCATTTGGTTCAGCGCGTCCACCACATACGTGACCATCACTTCCGATTCCACCCCTTCCACGTCAACCGCCACCAGCACGGCCGCCATTTTTTCTTTTAAAATGTTCTTATACTGCGCGAAGCGTTCCGGCTGATAGCTCTCCTGCCCGGCGTCTAAGAACTGGTACAAATCGTCCAGCGCGGCGCGGCGGGCGGCCAGCGGCTCCATTTTATAGGCGATTTTTAAATCCGCCAGCGCATCGGCCGGAGAAGTAAACTGTTCGGCCAGCCCGGCGAGTTTGGCGTCCGCCTGGTCCATCAGCGGCGTTAAAATTTTGCGCGCGCTGCTGCGCGGCAGAACCGCCAGCGCATAAAAATGTTTGCCCGAAGCGTCCTGGTCGCGCCAGACTTTGTCGGCCGACGCGTTGGCCATCAAATCCGGCACTACGCCCTGGTTGGCCGCGGCGGGCGCGTTTTGCACCATTTCGCGCCGCATATTTTCAAGCGCGTTGCTCGCCGCTTCGGTTTTATTCATCCCTTCGCCGGCCACCACGTAATACTTGGCGGAGTCGTACTTGGACATCTGATAGTTTACGGTATTTTTATTAAGCCCCGCGCACGCGCATACCGCCAGCGCCGCGGCGCATAAAATGATTTTTTTCATATACCCTCTCAATTTGCCGTACGGTGGTGCAGGTAAATTCTCCCCCCGCGTTCCACCGGCACGTTTTCAAACACGTGTTCTCCTATTATATTACCATATCCGTCGCGAAACAACAGTTTTATATCCTGCGTTTTCGGGGTGAGAAAAAGCCGCGTCATCCGCACTTCGGCGGGCAGCGTAAACCACTGGCGCGTATCGGCTTTTTCAAGCGCGGCGCCCAGCGCGCTGACGAACATTCCGGCCAAATCTCCCACCGTATCGTCGTTAGCCGCCGAACGGGCGGCCTGGCGGGCCTGGGCCGCGGCCACCTGTTTGGCCACGGCGCGAGTGGCCGTGCGGAACCAAATACCGGGCAGTTTTTCGTCTAAATCCATTTTGGCCGCACCCGCAAAATCGGCCACTTTTTGGGTAACGTACCGCTGGCCGCCCGCTTCCACAAAAGAAGACGCCACGCGAAAGGGCTGTGGAACCAGTACCGGGTAAGACAAAGTTACCGCCGAGCCGAAAAGCCCGGCCGCAAGCGCGTTCTGCACTTCGGGGGAGACGGAATCCGTCGTTTCCTGCGGCGAAGAAGCCATCGCCGCCGCTTCGCTCCAGGCGACTTGAACCGTTTGCGTTTTTTTAAGCGGCAGAAGGCCGTTATAGTGGAAAATAATCACTTCCCCCAGTTCGCCCGCGTTTTTGGGTACGGAAAACTCCGGCGCGGACACGCCCAGCTTTCCGCCCAGCCGCCGGTAAGCGTTAAAGGCGTTCTGGCGCGCGATGCGCGCGTCCGACAGCTGCCCGACGGACTCAAACACCAGGCTGGCAAAATACTGCACAAAAGGGTCGTCGTTATAACCTTTGCGTTTGTCCGCGCGCAAATGGTCTAAAAAGAACACCGCGCGGCGCGCTTCCACGGCGGCGGAGGAAACGTCTCCCCGCTGCAGAAAATTCTGCGCGCGGTAATAATATGTAAGCGCGCGCTCGTAATTGGCGGCGTAGTAAGGGGTGGTTAAATCGTTAATCAACAAGCGGCCCGCGGAGGCCGAAACGCTTTTGGCGTAGAGTTCGTCTATATACTTCTGGGCGGAGGCGAGCATTTCGTCGCTGGCGGCGGGGTCTTGCGCGTCGTGCAGCAGGGCGGCGCGGTCCAGGTAAAACAGCACGGCGTCCTTCTTTTTGTAGAGTTTATTTTTTTTCGCCGTTACCCGTTCGTCCGCTTCCCGGAATTTGCCGGCGGCGGACAAACGGTTGATTTCGGTTTTATAACGCAAAGAAGGCGCCGCACACGCGGAGCAAACCAAAGCCAGCCCCAACAAACATATGCGCGCCTTCATAAAAAATCCTACCAGGTTACTTTACTGCGTTTGACGTATTTTTTAATTTGTTTCTGCCCGTTCCAGACGATTTGGTTCGTTTCAATGTTAATCAGTTTTAAATTAACCTGATAGAACACCACCGCCTTGCTGCCGGACTGGTCCACCACGGAGTTCAGCACGCCGCTTAACATAAAGTCCGCGCCGACTTCGCGCCCGAACGCCTTGCGGGTTTCTTCAGAGGCGAATTCGTCCTGCTCCAGCCGTTCCGTGCGGATTTCGCCGCGTTCGGCGGCGGAGGCCACAAAATCCACCTTGGCCGAGTTAATCAGCGCGCGCTGCATTTCTTCAATAAATACGCCCGTGTTGATATGCTCCATCGTGTTGTTGGTCACCGTACCCACGATGACGGTGGGCTCTTTGCCGCTGCGGGTCAAAAAGCGGTTATACCAGCCGCCCTGCAGGCAGTCGGTAATCATTTCCTGGGCGACCATTTGGGCGTCCGTATCGTTCCAGCCGCCGCTTACGTCTTTGACCAGATTGGTCTCCACGCGTTTCACGCTGGGCGAGCAGGCGAATAACAAAGGCAGTACCAACAATGCGGCCAATGCTTTTTTCATAGAGAGTCTCCTTACAAAATTTTAATTTGTCCCATCAAACTACGGCTGCGCCGCACCGGTTAAATCCACGCGCGAGCAGATATGGCTGCCGGCGATGGAACCGTCTTCGTGCGAGCAGTCCACGGAACCTTTCGCCAAGTCCAAATCAAACCATTTCGGCAGGCCTTTGTGCTGTACGCGCAATACGCCGCCTTCTTCCAGCCGGTAGACGTAATCGCTGCACTCCATTTCAATTTTATCCCCGTCCCGCACCACCGGGCACGGCAGGGCGAGCCCCAGCTGCGCAAAATCCGGCGTATACGCGCCGTGCTGTGTTTTATAGGTGGCTTCGGCAAAAGCCAAAGCTTTACCCAAATCCAGCGCGCGCTGGGCGGAGGCCACCGTTTTATGCTTTTGATACTGCGGCCAGCCCAGGGCTATTCCGAAACCTACTATAATTACCAACCCCAAGACAATCGTGTGGATGGAACCGCGTTGTCCAAGAACCATATAATCTCCTTTCCTGCGATTTTTTTATATTGTAGCAAAAACCCGTCAATGATACGGCATGATGTCGGGATGTATCCCTTTCACCTTCGTAATATAGAATAATTTTCCCAGCCGGTATCCCTTTTCCAAAGCCGGCGCCAGCACCACCAGCGTGACCGCCAAAATAATCAGCGCCACGCCCCAGGCGGTCATCCGGGTAAACGGCTCGCCAAACACCCACACGCCCACGGTCATCGCCGTTACGGGCTCCATCGCCCCCAATACGGCCGAAAAGGTGGACCCGATAGACTTGATGGCGGCCACCAGCGTCAGGTTGGAAACCACCGTGGGAATCAGCGCCAAAAGCGTTAAATTCAAATCGCACCGCCAGGTGGGAATACGCTGTAAATCCCCCATCGCGTATGCGCCCGCCAGCATAAACAGCCCCGTAAATAAAAACACGTAGAACGTCAGCTTGGCGGAAGCCATATCCCGCACGCATGATTTATTTACGGAAACGATATATATGCCGTATGACAGGCCGGACAGCACCGCCAGCAAGATACCCGTAAAACTCACGCCGCCCGCTTCGCCGTTCCACGAAAGCATCGCCACGCCGGACACCGCCAGCACGATGGCGGACATCGTCCAAAACGAGTTTTTCTCTTTAAAAAAGACAATCATAATCAGCGCCACAAACACGGGATACAAAAACATCATCGTGGTGGCGATGCCGCTGGCGAGGTAATGATAGGACCAGAACAAAAACACCGCCGAACCGGTGTAGAGCAGGCTCAGCCCCGCCAGCGCGGCGGCTTCCCGCCGCGTTACCCGAAACGAACGGCGCATCACGAACAAAAAGGCGCCCATCATCAGCATGGAAATAAAAAAGCGGTAAGACAGGACGGACGGCACATTCATCCCCGCCGCCATCAGCGGAAGCGTAAAAAGCGGAATGAGCCCGAACGTGGCGGACGTAACAATCCCGCAAATAAATCCTTTCCAGTTAAGCATATATAATATTGTAGCTTTTTAACTCCCTTCCGCCCAACCCGGCAGCTGAAAGGGGCGGGGAAAAATCCCCGCCCCTTTCGGCAAAACAGACGCATCCGGTTATTTTTTCTGCCCGGTGCGGTCCTTCTGGTCTTTATAATGCGTATGCAGCAGGCGGTGCGCTTTCTGGCCGCCCACTTTATCCAAAATACGTCCGTAGAGCGCCAGCACGCCGCTGTTGTCCTGCGACTTGTACGCCAGCTCCGTATCTTCCTGATACAGCCCTTCGGCGCGTTTTTTGCGCGGGGCCCAGCCGTCAAACTGAGGCTGTCCGGCGCCGGCCACGCATCCGCCCTGGCAGGACATTACTTCAATAAAATCATAATGGTCCTTGCCGGCTTTGATGTCATCCAACAGTTTGCGCGCGTTTTTAAGGCCGCTTACCACCGCGGTGCGGATTTTAACGTCCCCCACCTCAACGGTTTTTTCTTTAAATACTTTGCTCTCGCGCAGGCTGGAAAATTTAACGCTGCGCGCGTTGGCCGGGTCCAGCTCCGCCAGCGCATAGCGAAGCGCGGCTTCCATCACGCCGCCGGACGCGCCAAAAATCACGCCCGCGCCCGTTTTGGTGCCAAACGGCATATCAAACCATTCGTTTTCCAGGTTCACGAAATCAATGCCCGCCTCTTTAATCATACGCGCCAGGCCCACGGTGGTAACGACGTAATCCGTATCCGGGTTATCGTCCACGTAGAACTCGCCGCGTTTGGCTTCGGATTTCTTGGCCGAGCACGGCATCACCGCCACGACCACGAGGTCTTCGCGCTTGCCGCCTTTTTCCTCAAAATCCGCCTTCAGCACCGGGCCCATCATCTGCATGGGCGAGCGGGCGGTGGAGAGGTTGGGAATAAATTCCGGCGCGAATTTTTCCACATAGTTTACCCACGCGGGGCAGCAGCTGGTAAACTGCGGCAGGTTGGTGCCGTTTTTAAAGCGCGTTAAAAATTCGGCGGCTTCCTCCACAATCGTCAGGTCGGCCGCGAAGGCGGTGTCGTAGACGTAATCAAACCCCAGCATACGCAGCGCGGCGGCGATTTTGCCGTCCACATTCTGCCCCTGGGGCAGGCCGAAAATTTCCCCCAGACCCACGCGCACCGCCGGAGCGATGTGCACGGCCACTTTTTTCTTGGGGTCGTTAATGGCTTTAAACACCTCTTCAATTTCCGACGAGTTGGGCATCAACGCGCCCGTAGGGCATACGCGCGCGCACTGGCCGCAGGACACGCATTCGTGGCTTTGGCCGAGTTCTTTGTTAAACGCGGTGGCGATTTTGGAGCGGAACCCGCGGAACGCAAAATCAATCGCGCCGATTCCCTGCACTTCGTTGCAAATGCGCACGCAGTTGCCGCACAAAATGCATTTGCTGTGGTCGCGCACCAAGGCGGGGGAAGTGGCGTCTTTATGGCTGTCCAGCTTTTTGGATTTAAAACGGATTTCCGTTACGTCCATATCTTTGGCCAGCTTCTGGAGTTTGCAATTGTTGGACTTGCTGCAAAGCGTACAGTCGTGATTGCCGGAGGAAAGCAGAAGCTCCAGGTTGATGCGGCGCAGGTGGCGGATTTCGTCGCTGTTGACGCGCACCTTCATCCCCGCCTTGGGGGCCACGGTGCACGACGCCACGATGCCCATCCCTTCCACCTCCACCAGGCACAGCCGGCACGCGCCGTAGGCGGCCAGCTCCGGATGGTAGCAGAACGTCATAATGTTGAAGTTGGCCTTGCGGACCAGTTCCAACAGGTTTTTTTCGCCTTCAATCGGAATTCTTTTTCCTTCAATGGTAACAAATTGTTCTTTTTCCATAATTACGCTCCCGTTACGACCGCGCCGAATTTGCAGGTGGATTTGCAGCCGCCGCATTTGATGCATTTTTTGGGGTCAATGTGGTGCGGTTTGCCCACTTCGCCGGTGATGGCCTGCACGGGGCAGGCGCGTTTGCACATGCCGCAGCCTTTGCATTTCTGGGCGAGGATTTCAAACCGGGCAAGCGCTTTGCACACGCCGGCGGGGCAGCGTTTGTCCACCACGTGGGCGAGGTATTCCTCTTTAAAATGTTTCAGCGTAGAGAGCACCGGGTTCGGGGCCGTTTTGCCCAGCGCGCAGAGCGACGCTTTCTGCACGGCCTTGGCCAGGTCTTCCAGGTTTTCCAGCGTTTTTAACGTGGCGCGGCCTTCCACAATGTCGTTTAACATCGTAAGCATCTGCTCCGTGCCTTCGCGGCACGGCACGCATTTGCCGCAGGATTCGCGCTGCGTAAACTCCAGGAAAAAGCGCGCGACGTTTACCATGCACGTCTTGTTGTTCATCACCACCAGGCCGCCCGAACCGACCATCGCGCCCGCGGATTTTAAGGAGTCAAAATCCAGGGGCAGGTCCAGGTGTTCGCGCGTTAAACAGCCGCCCGAAGGGCCGCCGATCTGCGCGGCTTTAAAAGCGGATTTATTGACGGTGCCGTCGTCGTTGGTCGTACCGCCGGCCACGTCGTCAATCACCTGCCTTAACGTGGTGCCCATCGGCACTTCCACCAGGCCGGTGTTGGCGATGTGCCCCGTTACGGCGAACGTCTTGGTGCCCGGGCTGCCCAGCGTACCGATTTTGCGGAACTCCTCCGCGCCCATTTCCATAATTTTGGCCACGGTCGCCAGCGTTTCCACGTTATTGATGACGGTGGGTTTACCGAACAAGCCGCGCTGGCTGGGGAACGGCGGTTTAATTTTGGGCATACCGCGTTTGCCTTCCACGGAAGCGATTAAAGCGGTTTCTTCGCCGCAGACGAACGCGCCCGCGCCTTCCATAACGTTAATTTTAAAATTCTTGCCGGAGCCGAAAATGTTTTCGCCCAGAAGGCCCAACTCTTCGGCCTGTTTAATGGCGGTGCGCACGCGCTCAATGGCCAGCGGATATTCCATGCGCACGTAGATATAGCCTTCGTCGGCGCCGATGGCGCGCGCGGCAATCATCATCCCTTCCAGCACGGCGTTGGGGTTGCCTTCCATAACGCTTCTGTCCATAAACGCGCCCGGGTCGCCCTCGTCGGCGTTACAGATGACGTATTTTTTGGGGCCGGGTTCCACGCGGGTCAAATCCCATTTTTTACCCGTCGGGAATCCGCCGCCGCCGCGCCCGCGCAGGCCGGAGGCAATTATTTCTTTGCAGACTTCTTCGTCCGTCATTTCGGTATACGCGCGCTTGGCCTGGGCGTAGCCGCCGTGGGCGATGTATTCGTTGATATCTTCGGGATTAATGCGGCCGCAGTCGTGCAGCAGGATGCGTTCCTGCTTGGCGTAAAAAGGAATGTCGGCCACGGTTTTGGCTTTTTGGTCGTTTACGGGATTATGGTAGAGCAGGCGGTCCACCGTTTCGCCTTTCAAAAGCGTTTTTTCCACAATTTCCGCCACGTCTTCGGGTTTTACTTTGGTGTAAAAAATATCCCCCACGCTCACCAGCGGCCCCATGGCGCAGAAACCGCGGCAGCCGGAAAGGCTTAAATAGTTTTCGTGGCAGTCTTTGGTGATTTGCAGGCAGAAGCCGATGTGGCGTTTTTCCATTTCTTTCTGGAAAGCTTCGTATACTTTCATTGAACCGCCCGCAATGCAGCCCGTTCCGCCGCAGATGACTACGCGGCCGGTGATTTTTTTGTAAGCGTCGTTATAATCTTTGGCGATTTTTTCAATGTTCTTAGTGGGCATTTTTAGCCTCCGAAGCAATCACGGAATCAATAATTTCCACGGCTTTGGCCGGAGTAATCTGGCCGTGCACCGTATCGTCCATCACCATCACGGGCGCCAGCCCGCAGGCCCCCAGGCAGGAAACGCATTCCAGCGTAAACATCATATCGTCGGTGGTTTCCTGTCCGTCTTTCAGTTTTAATTTGTCTTTCACCGTGTTAATCACGAAAGAAGAACCTTTCACGTGGCAGGCGGTGCCGTTGCACACTTTAATAATATGCTTGCCTTTGGGCGTAATGGCGAAATGCGCAAAAAAAGTGGCTACGCCGAACACTTTGGCCGGGGAAATATCCAACTCGTTGGCGATAAAACGCATAATATCTTCGGGAAGATATTTGTATTCATCCTGCACTTTTTGGAGAATAGGTATCAGCTTGGAGCTGTCGTAATCATAACTCTTGAGAATCTTTGCGGCGGGGGTGAATCTGTCTGTCATACTTGTTCCTCTCTCTGGGCGATGATAAAACACGCGGCGCGCAGACAAGCCGCGCCGATACGGCAGATAACACGTTTAACTTGAAAATAATAGCCAGGGACTTCTTTCCCTATTATAACTCCATCGGTCCGCCGTGTCAAACGCGTTTAGCCGTTTGACACAAAAACGCGGCCGGAAAACTCCCGGCCGCGTTTATAACAGTCCGCAAAAAACCGCTCAGCGGGACCAGCCGTTAAAGTTCTTGTACCAATAATACTTTTTAATGTATCCCATCCAGCTCACGGAACCGGCCGGCTCTTCAAACAAATCGTCGCCGTAGATGTAACCGTCAAACCCCTGTTCAAACATTTTTTCGGCGTTTAATTTATCAATGGTGTACATACTGCAGCCGATAATGGGCATATTCAGGCGCATCTCGCGCAGCTGGTCCACCAGGTAATATCCGCCGCCGCCGGGAACCGTCAAGTCGGTAATGACCAAATCGTATACTTCGCCGGACTGTATGGCGTGAATCATCTCGCGGGTGTCTTTATAGGTGGCAACCGTCCAGCCCGGGCCCAGGCGGTTTTCTCTTTCCCAGAGTTTGTACATATCCAAGATGTCGGTCTGGTCGTTGAGTACGACCACGCGCATATTGGCCGGCACTTCGGTTCTGTACGGGGTGGGCATCCCTTCCGGAATTTCCCGCGGGCTTTTCAAAAAGAACTCGTCGCGGCTAAAAGCCCGTTGATCCAGGCGTTTGCGTCTTTTTAAACCCGCCACGTAAAACGGATTGACTTGCTTCATCGCTTCATCCAGCCACGCGTCCGCCTGCAAAAGCGCCGGATCGTTGGCAAACACCACGTTGAGCAATTTTTCCGTACGGCCTTTCATACGGGAAATTTCCACAATCAGCGGGCGGCGTTCCTGCGGGTAAAGGGCCGTCCATTTATCGTTGGGAATGGTTTTATAAAGCAGTTTGGTGTTGACTTCTTTGCGCAGCGACTTCAAGTCGCTCATCAGCTGATGATATTCGGCAAACGCCTCGTTCACCTGCGCCTGCGACGGGTGGATAAGACGCACGCGCAAATCCTTCACCGGCGTGGGCGTAATGGGACCGAAAAAACTGCTGTTGCGAAAAGCGTGATCGCGGCGGTCCGCGGGATGTACAACGGGTTTGGGCGCCGCGCGCATAGCCGCGGCGGACACCGCACGTTTAATCGCCGCGCCGGATTCGTACCAGCCGTCCATGGTTTTTAAAGCAGACGCTTCTCTCGCCGCCGAAGAGCCCAAGGCGCGGCTTCCGGCCGTAATCACCTGTTTGGTTCCCTGCGCGTATGCCGACGCGCCCAGCGTCAGACATAAAGAGCAGACAATCCACTTTGCATAAAAATGATTCATAACACTCTCCTGTAAAAAATTCTGTACTGATAGTATAATCTTCCGCGCGGCGCCGCGCCAGGGCCCTTTGGCCCATAACGGGATGGGTCCTGCGGGTGGGCCCTCAGCGTTTCCAGCCGTTTAAATCGCGGTAGTAAAAATAATTTTGAAAGCCTTTCATCAGCTCGCGCGGCCAGTCTTTGCCTTCTTCAAACCCCTGCGGAAGCGAAAACATTCCGTCAAAACCTTTGTTGAACAGACCCAGGCCCAGTTTTTCGTCTTCCTGGTAGGCCGTGGCCGCCAGAATGACGCCGTTAAAGCCCTGGTCGCGCAGGGCCGCCGTCAGGTAATACCCGCCGCCGCCCGGCACGATGATATCGGTTAAAATAACGTCAAACTTCACGTTGTGGCGCCGGATTTCGCCCAGTAAATCTTCCGTATTGGTATAGGTGTAAATTTTCCACTCGGGGCAAAAAACGGTGGCGTTGAGTTCCTGCATTTTTTTGAGCACGCTTTCCCGGTCGTTCAGCACCGCCATGGTCAGCCCCGGCGGCAGGGTGCGCGCCACCTGGCGCGTGCGCACGGAACCCGGCAGCAGGCTGGCCAGCGCGGATTCCTCCCGCCCTTTGGGCGTATGGAGAAAAAACTCTTCCTGCTTAAAAGTCCGGTCCGGACGCGTTACCTGTTTTCCGCCGAACATACCGCGCAGCACCGGCGAAACGGTTTCCGTGGCATAAACCATATATTCATGCGCCGCTTTCAACGCCGGATCGTTAGGGGACACTACATAGCTCAGCGTCGCCAGCCTGGCGTTCATATGGCTGATTTTCTGCATCAGCGTCGCCCGTTCGGAATTCGGCAGCACGCGGCTTTCGCTTGGTTTAGCCTGGTAATAAAGAAACGGGTCCATATCCGCTTTGAAATCTTTAAATTCGTCCATCACCTGCATATACAACAGCATCGCTTCCGCCTGCTGCCTCTGCGACGGTTCGTACAACAAAAGCGGCAGTTTATACAAAGGGGTGGGCGCGACGGACTTTAAAACATATTGTTCCAGCGGCGGCACCGCGCGACGGGCCGGCCGGCGCGCGCCGTTTAACAGAATTTTTCCCTGCACCACGCGGGCGGAGCGCAGCAGGTTCCGTCCGGCGTTTTTCCCAAGCGCTTCCGTCAAAGCGCCTTTGCCCAGCGCTTCTTTTGCCAAATTTTTTTGCGCCATACACGGAAAAGCCGCGCACAACACCAACAAAACAGCCATCCACTTCATAGATACTCCTCAAATACGGTTAAAAGGATGAGGCCCGGTCTGCGCCCGGGCGGAAGCAACCGCTTATATTCAGCATAACAGAATGGAAAGAGACGGACAAGGGTCAAAAGTCCCACCTTGGGATGGGACCGGACCTATAATACGATGGAAAGAATGATGAAATAGCCGCCCATGAGCGCAAGCCCCGTCGGCACGGCCACGGAAGCCCATTCGCGGCTTTTAATGCCCAGCTTTTCGGCGGCTACGATGTTGGGCAGATTGCCCTGCACGAGCATACTGCCAAACGCCGCCAGCCCAACCACCATATACACCAAATCGTTCATAGAAATGGTGGGTACGATTTCAATGGCGGCCAGCGTGGCGTTGTCAATAATCACGGAAACGGCGTTGGCGAGAAACAGCACCTTGCCGCCCAAATGGGTAATCGTGCTCTGCGCCAGCGGGCGCAACCCCGTGCTGATTAAATTCAGCGCGGCCACGAACATATAAATGTGCAGCGTGCGGCGCAGCATGGAGGCGTACGTTTCTTTATCCTCGCGGATATGCATTTGAAGCGTGGTGCCCGCGTTGCGCGCCGAGTAGCCGGCGGCCGCGGACATTAACAAAATGGCGGGGGCAATCCACCAGAAAAAGTGGCGCATTAAAAAGAAGAAATCCGCATGGTGCGGGGCTCCGGCCAGGGCGTTGTTGATAATCAGCCCCAGCGGCTCCGCCAGCGGCGTAAGCACCGCGCCCAGGCCGATGGCGTAACACGCAAACACCGTGATGCGCACGGTGGCGGAACGCTCCAAATTGACTACTTTTAACACTTCCGCCAGCACCAGGGCCGATACGGTTACGCTGACCAGGGAAGAGGTCATCCCCAGCAGAAAAATCAGCAGGCCGAAGCTGTACTTGGGCTCCAGCTTGCGGAAAAACGCAAACAGCACGCGGAAAATATAACGGGAATAATTGTTGAAAATAACGCTGACAATCAGCACGATAAACGCGACGTTGACGGGATAGTTGAGGGTTTCGTAAATAAAATCAACGCTCCAGCCCCCGCTGACGGTTACCGCCGCCGCCCCCACGCCCAGGAGAAACAGCTCCAGGTGGCTTTCCACCCAGCGCGACGCAAGCGGCCACACCAGCAGGTTGATTACCACAATACCGAGTAAAATATTCACCCATAAAGGGGCAGCGATAACGGTTTCCATATATATATTTTACAAAAAACCGTCCCGCCGCGCCCGCTTGATTTTAATTAAAAAACGGACGTTGAGAGGGACGCCAAATTGTAGTAAAATAAACAGGTAAGGCAGTTTTATTTTAAAAGGAGAAGGAAAAATGAAAAAAATCATCGTATTTGCGTTTGCGCTGACCATGGCCGCCGCGTGGCCGACCAGCGTTTCCGCCGCCGACAACAACAACTGCGGCTGCGCCGCGGGCGACGTAACCTGCATCAACAACTGCACGCTGTCCAAAGTTACCGCTTTGAGAAAAGACATCCAGTCTAAAAAAGAAGCCGCCGCCGCTAAAATCAAAGCCGCCAAGGCCAACAACGAAACCGCCTCTTCCGCCGACAAAAGCGCCGAAACCAAGGCCAAACTGAAAGAAGCCGAAGAAAGCGCCAAAGCGAAAGCCAAAGAAGCTAAAGAAAACGCCAAGGCCCAGGCCGAAGAAGCCAAAACCAAGGCTAAAAAAGACGCCGAAGCTAAAAAAGCCGCGCTGAAACAGGCCAAAGCCGACGCCAAAGCGAAAGCCAAAGCCCAGAAAGAAGCCAGCAAAGCCAAAGAAGCCGAAGCCAAACAGGCCGCCAAAGACGCCAAAAAAGCGTTGAAAAGCGAAGCCGAAGCCTGGAAATCGCTGTCTAAATAAGTTTTTGCCGCACCTAAAAACCCGCGCCTTAAAGCGCGGGTTTTTATTGTCCGTCCACGGAAAAGAGAAAATACACAATACGCCGGGCCCCGCCGGCTTCAAACGCCTGCGCCATACATTCCGCCGCAGGGCTTTCCGTACAGCCAGACGCGGCAACGCCGCGGACCGGGAAAATACCCAACGAAAAACCCCGTCCTGGCGGGCGGGGTTTTTAAAACGGTTTGCAAGCGGTCAGACGATAATCAGCCGCACGGCCATCACAATCAAAATCAGGCCGGCAATCAATTCCACTTTTTTGCTGGCGATGGTTTTGGTGGTCTTGCTGCCCAGGTGAAAGCCCAACAGCGTCATCGCAAAAGTGACGAACAGCAAAATCAGCACCTGCGGGAAGAAGGATTTGTCCATCGTCTCCACCGCATAGCCCACCAGAAAAGAATTCAGGCCGATGACGGAAGAAACCTTAATCATTTTGCGGTTGTCGTCGGCGTCCAAATTGCTGAAGCTCGGGGATTTTTCAATAGACTCCAGCATAAATTTAATGCCCAGGAGCAGGATGAACGCAAACGCCACCCAGTTGTGCGCAAAATACACCCAATCGCGGAAGAAGATAATGCTTACCAAATATCCCAAGCCGAAAAAAAGCGCGTTAAAGCCCGCGAAAAACAACGCCATTTTAATGGAAAAAACGCTTTTGCGTTCAGACGTCATCTTCATCGCGGACATATTGGCGGACACCATATTGTCCACGCAGATGCACAAGAAAATAATTGTTACGGCGATTATGCCCATAGCCGGACCTCCCTTTAGATACCAGATTCTACCAAATGCCCACGCCTTCAAGCAACAATTTAAGGCCGATTAATATTAACACGGCCCCGCCCAGCGCTTCCATTACTTTACCAAACTTTCGGCCTAAAAAGGCGCCGAGATAAAAACCCGTCCAGCTGGTAACGAACACGCACGCCGTCAGCATCCACACCGTTATCCAGAACGGAGCGGCGGTAAACGCCAGCCCCATCCCCACCAGCAGCGCGTCCAGGCTGGTGGCCACCGCCAGCGCAAGCAGCGTTTTAAAGGAATGCAGCAGGCACACGTCGGACCCTTCTTTGGCCCCGCGCGATTCTTTTATCATACGCGCGCCGATAAACACCAAAATAAAAAAGGCAATCCAATGGTCTACGGCTCCAATATAGCGGCCCAGCCCCGCGCCGCACAGCCAGCCGCCGGAAAACATCACAAAATGGGCCAGCGAGAATAACGCGCTTACCTTGAAAATATACGTTTGGGAAATGGCATTGCGGTGGGAACAGCCGGAAGCGATGGTAACGGCCAAATTGTCCATAGACAGCCCCAGCGCCACCAGCAGAGCAGACAGTATGTTCATATAAATATGATACCATTTTTTATATACCGTTCGTTTTGAGGAAACAATCTATGGAATCGCTTAAAGAGCTGTACAAAATCGGGATGGGGCCTTCCAGCAGCCACACCATGGGCCCGCGCAAAGCGGCCGACGCGTTCAACCGGCAGTACCCCGCCGCCGCGTCTTTTAAAGCCGTGCTTTACGGCTCCCTCGCCGCCACCGGCAAGGGCCACCTGACGGATTTTACCATTAAAGAAGCTTTCTACCCCAAACCCGTGGAAATTGAATGGGATTACACCACCCTGATGCCCAAACACCCCAACGCCCTGCGCTTGCAGGCGCTGGATAAAGCGGGCCACGTAATGGGCGAAAAAGTGGTCTACAGCGTGGGCGGCGGCGCCATCCGCGACGACGAAACCATCGGCCAAAAATTAAACAACGTCTATCCCCATACGTCCATGGGCGCCATTTTGGAATACACGTCCGCCAAGCGTATGCTGCTTTGGGAATATGTGGAAGAATGCGAAGGCGCAGACATCTGGGATTATTTAAACACCGTCTGGCAGACCATGCAAGGCACCATGAAACGCGGCCTTGAAAAACGCGGCGTACTGCCCGGCTCCCTTAACCTGGAGCGCAAAGCGCGGCGTTATCTCTACAAAGCCGAAAACTCCCCCCAATACCTGCGCCGCATGAATAATTTATTCTCGTACGCGCTGGCCTGCGCGGAAGAAAACGCCGCGGGCGGCGTAGTGGTAACCGCGCCCACCTGCGGCTCCTGCGGGGTGCTTCCCGCCGTGTGCCGGCTGGTGCAGGAAATCTGCGAATTTGAGGACAACACCATCCTGCGCGCCCTGGCTACGGCCAGCCTGTTCGGCAATATGGCCAAAGCCAATGCCTCCATCTCCGGCGCGGAAGTAGGCTGCCAGGGCGAAGTGGGCGTAGCCTGCGCCATGGCCGCCGCGGCCACCTGCCAGCTGGAAGGGGGCGACAACCGCCGCATCGCGTACGCGGCCGAGATGGGGCTGGAGCACCACCTGGGCCTGACGTGCGACCCGGTGGACGGACTGGTGCAGATTCCGTGCATTGAGCGTAACGCGCTGGCCGCCTCGCGCGCGCTGGACTGCGCGACGTATGCCTTGATGTCGGACGGGGACAACCGCGTCTCGTACGACGACGTACTGGCCACCATGATGCAAACCGGCCTGGATATGAGCAACGATTACCGCGAAACCTCCCGCGGGGGGCTGGCGCGGTTTTTCAAGGAAAAAGTATTACGCATTAAGGGGGAATAAACGATGAAAGTAATGGAAGCGATTCTAAACAGAAGAAGCATCCGCCGCTTTACGGACAAGCCCATCGCCAAAGAAGACATCACCTCGCTTTTACGCGCCGCGATGATGGGGCCGACGGCGCGCAACTGCCAGGAATGGGAATTTGTCGTGGTGCGAGACAAAGCCACCTTCAAAAAAATAACATCCGTACACCCGTACGCGCAAATGCTGGCGCAGGCGGACTGCGCCATCGTCGTCTGCGGCAACACGCAGCGCGAACACGCGCCGGGTTATTGGATGGCCGACTGCGGCGCCGCCACCCAAAACATTCTGCTCGCCGCCACCGCGCTCGGCATCGGCAGCGTGTGGCTGGGCGTATATCCCAACCAGGACCGGATGGACGGCCTGTCCGCCATACTCGGCCTGCCGCCGCACGTAAAACCGCTTAACATCATCGCGCTGGGATACCCCAACGAGAAAAAAGAAGAAGTGGACCGGTTTGATCCGGCTAAAATTCATCTGGAAAAATGGTAACATCAAGAGGAGCCGCCCGGCGCGGCTCCTCTGACAAAATTCCAAATAAACCGGGGGGATATTTGTGAAAAAATCATTTTCTTTCTGGCAGTTCTCGGCACTGATTTTAATCTGCACGGCCTTGCTGTCCACCGGCATTTTCCTATACGTCAACAAATTAAAATCCACGCTGACCGCCAAACGAATCGCCTATTTAAGCGAAGTCGCCAAGCAGGGGGCCAACACCATCCACACCCAGGTGCAGGGGGATTTAGACCTGCTGCAAGCCGTAGCCACCGCCATCGGCGTGCTTCCCCAGCCGACGGACGCCATCCTCACCTCGCTTATGAAGGCCGAAAGCGCCGCCAATAATTTTAAGCGCATGGGTTTTGTCTACCCCGACGGCATGGCCATCCTCAGCGACGACCTGCTGCTGGACATTTCCCGCCAACCCCATTTTGAAAAAGCCCTCGCCGGAGAGCCCAATGTCTCCAGCCGCATCTCCGATTCCGCCGACGGCCAGGACATCATCGTGGAAGCCGTGCCCGTTTACCACGGCGGGGAAATCATCGGCGTGCTGTTCGCCGCGCGCGGCACCCAGGAATACGCCGACGCCCTGGACGTGGAAAGCTTCGGCGGAGAAGGATACTCGTTAATCGTCCGCGCCACCGGAGACAAGATGGTCGGCTCCCGGCACAAAAACGCCGTGAGCGGGATGTACAATATTTTCAACTCCCCAGACGACCCGAACCATCAGCTCGCCCCGTTGATTAAAGAAAAATTACAAGCCCACCAAAGCGGTACGATTACCTATCATTCGGCTGAAAAAGGCGAACTGCATATCAGCTACGAGCCGCTGGGCATTAACGACTGGTATTTATTTTCCGTCGTGCCCACCGCCAAACTGACGGCGCAGATAAACGCGCTGATTTGGCTGCTGCTGGTGCTGTGCGTGACCGTCGCTTTGGCGGGCCTGGCGGTATGGGGATACTTCTATCTGAACCACAAAAGAAACCGCGAGCGGCTTTATAAACTCGCTTACCTGGACCCGGTTACCGGCTTCCCCAACGCCGCGGCCCAGCTCGCCGCCGCCGAACAGCTCCTAAAAGATCATCCTGACGATTCTTACGCGGTGGTGGCGATGGACGTAAGCAAATTTAAAATTTTCAACGAACAGCACGGTTACCAGACGGGGAATATTTTACTCACCCATATTGCCCGCGTCATTAATTCCAATTTGCAGCCGGGCGAAGTCTGCGCCCGCATTTACGGCGACTTTTTCGCCATGCTCCTCAAATACACCACGAAAGGAGCCCTTAAAAACCGCCTGGAACTGCTGGGCGAGCAAATCACCAGTTTCCAAACCGAAGACCGCAAAGCCTACCCGCTGCTGCTGGCGTTTGGCGTATACCAGGCGGAACGCGGAATGCCCATTCACATCATGTACAACCGCGCCATGATAGCCAAAATCCAGGTAAAAGGCCGTTACGACGAAATTGTAACGTTTTATCATCCCAACTGGCAGCAAACTTTAGAGGATGAAGAGTTTGTGGAACGCCATATGCAGCAGGCGCTCAAGAAAAACGAATTCCGCTTTTTTCTGGAGCCCGTGATTTCACTGGCGGACGGGAAAATCGGCGCGGCCGCAGCCAAGGCCGACTGGCTGGTCCCCGAACGCCAAGAACCGCTGACTATGCGGCAATTTATCCCCATTTTCCGCAAGAACGGGTTCATCTACCAATTTGACCGTTTTTTGTTTGAATCCGCCTGCCGGCTGCTGGCCCAATGGAAAAAGGACGGCACGCCGTTCGTTCCGATTGCGGTGAGTATTTCCAACGAACTGCTTTACGATGCTAACTTTCCCCAATACGCAGCGGATAAAACGGCCGCATACGGCGTGGATCCGAAACTGCTGATTTTGGAGCTGACCGAAACAAGCCGTGCGGATTTTCTGCCGCAATTAAAACGCTCCGGCGAAGCGCTGGCCAAGGCGGGATTTAAATTAACGGTGCAATACGAAGGGAGAGGCGTTATGCTTTCCAACATCTTCCAGCATTTACCCGTCGTGGGGGTTAAAGCGGCCCCCGGCATCTGGACGCCGTCCGCCGACCCCAAGCAAAATGTGATGGTCAAAGCCTTAACGGATATTTGCCGGCAGCTGGGCATTTATTTAACAGCGGACGGAGTGCTGAACCAGACGGAGATGGAGCATATTAAAGCGTTGGGATTTGAGTATGCGCTGGGCCCGTTTGCCGCCGCCCCCGTTACCCCGGAAGAGCTGGCCGCAAAAATGAAACAGCCGGACGGCGGCGCCGAAACAGCCAAGTAAACGGAATTGGCTCGGAAAATAGGCCGCTAAAAGCGGAGGGAGGAGGAAGCGGACGCCGGGCAGAGAACGCCCGCCGCAAGAATCCGGACCGCAATTTCCGACGGGCATTTTGCAGACAGCCGGGGAAATTGGTATAATATAATATCAATTTACGGTGGATGTAGCTCAGCTGGTTAGAGCGCCGGTCTGTGGAACCGGAGGTCGGGGGTTCAAATCCCCTCATCCACCCCATATTAAATGCTTAGAACTTTTTGGGATTTTTCCCTTAATTTCTAAGCATTTTTTATTTCCTTCCGCAAAAATATTGAAAGGTTCCCTGTATTTCGGCCAGATTTTATTGTCTTCCAATACGTAATCGCTGGCAATATGGCGCAAAAGCGGCTTTTTATCCGCCAGCGGCGCGTTGCGGTAAATAGTACCCATATTACATAATAACTTTAAGACATCCACGCTTTTTTGACGTACGGCCTCTGGGTTGATTTGGTGATTTTGTATTTGCTGGGATAGTTCAGCAATACGGCTTTTATAGCGTCTTTCATTATGATTAATAAATTCCGACGAATAGCCCCTGTCCATGCCCTCATTATACAGTTGTTCCAGCTTAGCCTGTGTCTTACTAAGCTCCGCCTTTAAACCCGCTATTTCCTTAGTTTGAGCCTTTTCCACGTGTTTTAAGCGCAAATCCACCGCCTTTTGAATCCATTGGGCAATATCCGACGGGATACTTACGCTGTCTATCATAGCCGCAAACGCCGCGTCTAATTGTTCTTCGTGTATATAGCCTTTGTGCTTATGTTGCCCTTTGGCAAAGGAACAACGGTAATACATATATTTCTTTTTAGCCAAATTCCCCACAATAGAACATCCGCATTCCTTACAATGGAGCAAATTGGAAAACGGATAATTCCGCGTGGTTACGCGCGGACGCTGAAACTGAGAGAGGGCCTTAATGGCCCTCTCGTACAAGTCTTTGCTGATAAGGGGAATATGCTTTCCCGGATAGAGTTTTTTAGCCCAACGGAATTCCCCGTAATATATGGGGTTATGAAGCACGCGATAAAGCGTATTCTTGCGCACTCTGCCACCGTGCAAACGCTCCCGCAAGCCATCCTTATACAGGATTTCCTCAATCATAGGCAAAGAATATTCCCCGCTGGCCGTTAGTTCAAACAACTTCTTAATCAACGGCCCGCGCACGGGGTCTACGTCAATTTTGCCCGTATTCCGGTTATTCAAATATCCGATAGGCGCGCAGGAAGGATAAATTCCCTGTTCGGCCTTTTCTATCATTCCCATAGTAGTTTTACGGGAAATATCATTAGACATTTTTTTAGCGACGGCCACTTGCACATCCAGCATGAACTCATCGTCAGAGCTGGATTCCCTGCTGTATATTTTATTATCGCGGGAAAAATGAATAACTTTGTCATATTCTTTTACCAACTCGGCGATTTTAATTTTATCCACGTCGTTGCGGGTCATACGGTCTAACACGTCAAAAATGACGTGTCTGACGTCGGAATGTTTTTTCATATAGGACAGCATTTCGGAAAAATTCTGCCTTTCTATTTTTCCCCACGCAGACTCGGCTCCTTTCCAGATTTTCACTACTTTTAGCCCCTGCTTGGCGGCGTATTCTACGGCCAGTTTTTCTTGTGCGTCCAAAGAAAAACCGTTTTCTTCTTGTCCTTTACTGGATACCCGCAAGTAAATTGCGGCTTTTTTATTATTTTCGGTCATAATAAGACCTCCTTTATTTTATTTAGACGCACTAGGCAACTGGGATAAACGGCCTAACTCCCCTGCAAATCCCAGCCAAAATTCAATTATTTGCAAAGCCTGCTCTGTGCTTATTTTGCGGCCAAGCACTCCGCCCCACAGCTTTTTGGTTTCTTTAATAAAGCTGTCTGGCGAGCAGTTTTTTGTAATAATTTGATATCTGCCGTTGTGGGTCATGTATGACATAATATCTTATGCAACGGCAGACACAGAAGCGGCAGTTTTAACCGATATTTTTATCGGTTTATTTTATTTCGTTTTTTCAGTTTTTGCCCTTTTTTCCAAGCTTTTCCAAAAAAGAATTTTTCCACTTCCGCTAACGCTTTCTTCGCCTGAATACGAACAACATCTTCCCCTGCCTTTAAATCCTCGGCAATATCTACATAAGACTCCTTGCGTGCGTGCCGAACAATGCCTTGATAAGCATTCCAACTTACAGTAGGAAAATCATAATCGGGTAACCTTGCAAAACTATCTTTATGAACTTTGTATAACCGTTTGATTTCCGACACTAATTTTGTCATAGATATTTGGGTTTGTATGCCTACAAACAGGCCTTGATAAACTGGTTGAAATTCGCCTTTACTACGCAAAACTCTGTCAAATATCAAATCACTGGCACGGACTGGTTCTAAAACGCCATACAAAACTAACAAACCTAAATTAGTATATCCCGTATGGGTAAACGCCCCAAAAAAGAAAGGGAGTTTTGCCGCCTTTTGAAATAAAATTTTTCTCATTCTTGGAGGGAAATCCTGATTCCATTTTCCGCCGCGCGGATTTTCCGTTAAATGTTGTTTTGCACTCGCAAAATACTTTTGATAACCATACCCCTCTTGCGGAATGTTTAACTCTTTACGCAAAGAAAGGATAAATTCTTCCACTTTCGGGATATATTGCAAAGCGGCCAAAGCCCTAAACTCTGACGCTTTAAAAGTTAAATAAATGCGCGGCTTTTTCTCGTAGTTTGTTAAAGTTGCTTGTTGGTCAACCCAATGAACGGGCCACCAGCACTCTTTGGAATAATTAGGAGCTTCTTTGACTATAAATTTTATAGGAAACATTTACATTTTCCCCCTTGCTAGAAATATCTTCTATTCTAACAAAAGAAAAAGGCCGACTTTTGAAGTCGGCCAAATAGAGAAAGAGAGAATTTTCGTTACCGATATTTTTATCTTTTGCAAAACAATAACGAAAATATCTATTTTCATATATTTTTGTTTTCCTCACAATTAGAAGCAGGTTTAGGAGCCCCCTCGTTATTCACAACCACCTTAATTTCCGGCTGAGCGGGCTTATCCTTTTTCTTAGGAGCGCGAAAACCGCGTATGTTTTCGGGCAAATTCGGGCATAATTCGCGAATTTTAGCTTCCAGGGTATCCATATCTACCCTCACGCCAACTTTACGCTTAAAAACGCCGCCAATGGCCTTTAATACCTCGTCGCTAAGCAAGACGCGGGCGATATTTTCCACACTTAACGCCCGTTTTTCTTCTAAAATGGATTCTTTTAAGTGTTTTGAAATGGCTTCCCTGCACAATGGAAGCAATTTTTCGCGGTGGGCGGCTTGGCGGTGGCTGAGTTCCAATACATCAAAGTCCCATACAAGAGTTGCGGTTACGGGCGAGGCTTTTACGTCCACATAGTAGAGTTGCCAGTAAATCCCATTAGAAAGAATACCCCAAGGAACATTCAGCGTAGAGCAATATTCAATCACTTGCCGTACGTGCTTGTTAAATTCTTTCTTTTCCGTTCCAATGCGCTTACATTCAAACACATAAAAGACTTTTTTATCGTCTTTAATTACCGCGTCGCAGGAACGGCCGTTATTATTGCCATATTGACCGAAAACGTGTTCCAAATCGTACCCAAACACATCGCAAAGCATATCCATAGCCACTTTTTCAGTCGGCGGTTCTTTGGCGTTTAATTCCTGCAAACGCAACAATTGATTTTGGTATTTCTTGAGGTTTTCTTTAATGCGGGTATCAACCCGTACTCCGAGGTCCATTGTTCTACTCCTTGTATGAAATAATCTGTACAACGGAACCGAGAAGCGCAGGTAGGATATAAAAATGGCGGCTGTTATATCCGAGCCAATTAGCCTAACCCAAATATAAACAGCCGCAGTTTCCCGCCCCGAAGGGCAGGAAACATTCAACACAGGGCAAGCGGGTAATTAGGCCGCTCACTCTGTGTTTAAAACTCGGCTGTTTTTGGAGGCTAATTGTGCCTTTGGTATCCCAAAAGCGCACCGCATTCCACATACGGTTCCAAAAACAGACTCAAATTGTAATTAAGCCCTGTTAGGGCTTAGGGAACTGCAAAAAATACTCCTTTTTTAGACAACTTGAATATAAATGAAATAATATACCGAAAAGTATATATTTTATACAAATAATATACCATTTTAGCCCCAAAATAGGTAAAAATATCCTCTTATATCTTAATTTATAGACTTCTATCGTTGTATAGGGTAAAACAGATTCTAAATTATCAAATATACTTTTAATTCCTCTCCAAAATGCCCTTGATATTCACCACTTTCCCCTTAATATTATTAGAAACATTTAATAAACAAATTTGCTATATTTATAAAAAAGATTCTATCAGAGGGTTTATGTTAACGAAAATTAAGAATATCCTATCCGAATTGCATGGAATTTCTTTCTTACAACCTATTTTTGAAGCTATAAATAATTCCCTGGAAGCAAAAGCAACAGATATCAAGATTCATATAAAAACGGTTCCTTGGCTATTTAATGCTCCCGAAGACACAAAGAATTATAAAGCCATAGATTCTATTGCTATTACCGATAATGGTAACGGCTTTAATTCTGAAAATATATTGTCCTTTTGCGAATATTTATCCGATTATAAAGCAAAAATTGGATGCAAAGGCGTAGGACGTTTTACCTGGTTGAAAACTTTTCAAAAAATTGAAATACAAAGCAAAATACAAGATAGCCAAGGATATAATACAATTTCCTTTGTATTTGATGAATCTTTTGACAATACAACTCCGCAACAGTTAGAAGAAAGTCGTGTATTTACCCCCGCACCGTTGTACCAAAATGAAACAACTATTAATTTTGTAGGAATAAGAGAAAATTATAGCAGAGACACGGACCGAATTATCTCATTAGAAGATTTCGCTAGAAAAATAAAAATACATCTATTACCTAATTTAGTATTGATGAAACAGAGCGGGCGGAAATTCGCAATTAATATCTTGATTGATGATGAAACAATGGGAGAAACTATTAGTTCGGATAATATTCCCATCCCCGAAACAACATCTTTCTCTATAGAAAAAGAAATTTCTGGCAATACTATAAAAACAGATTTCAAACTTTCTTACTTGTTCTTAAATGACACTAAATCTCAAAATATGCATTTTTATTGTGCCAACAATAGAACTGTAATGAGTTTTGGTAATATTCAAGAAGAAAAGGTTTCTTTTATTGCTCCCGGGACTGATTCCTCTATCTTTCTATTGCAATCCACTTATTTTGATAATTTGTGCAACAATGAACGTAACGCCTTTAAATATATTTGTCCCAAGGAAACTTCTTTATGTGCTGTGCTATCTTGGAATGATATCAACTCTCAATTACGTAAGATAATTTCTACGGTTTCTCAAAAAAAATATCCCGAACTCGCGGATAAAAATAAAAATATTATTGAAAACCTAGTAGAGAATAACCCTCATTTAGCCGGATATTTAAGAAAAAACAATAATATCATAGGAGCAACCTCTCCCGATTCTTTACTAAAAAAAGCAAAAAAAGAATTTGAAAATGATAAAATTAAAGCCCAAACTCAATTCACGAAAGCCCTTAAAAATGCGAAAGTAAATTCTCCTGCTTTTAAAGAGGCGGTAGAGAAAGTTGAACATATTGCCGCATTAGACTTAGCTCAATATATCCATTTTAGGCAGAATATAATTAATGCTCTTAAACAAACGCATAATGAAAACTCAGCACAAGAAGATATTTTACATCACCTCTTTGCTAAAAAGCATCAAGAAATAACCAATGCCTCCCACTTAGATAGTAATATATGGCTTTTAGATGATAAGTTTATGACATACCACTATATGGCAAGCGATATTACTATGAAAAAAATAGGAGAATTTTGGTCCAAAGATATTGAGCAAGAAGATAAACTTAAAAGACCTGATTTATTTGTAACATTTTCTAAGCCTGAAACCGAAAATGAAGTAGATTGTACTATCATTGAATTTAAAGCTTGTGGAGCATCTAACAATGAAAAACGAAAAGCTATTTCAGAAATATGGGACAATCTAGGTGCTGTTAGAGATAATTTTTCCAATATTAGGAATATATGGGGATACATTATAACTTCTATTGATGAAAACCTTGTAAAAGCACTAAAACGAAACAATTTTAAGCCCCTATTTTCTCATGGGGAAAATAACTTATTTTATTCTTTTAATGGAGAATTGAATATTCACTGTTACGCTCTTTCAACCGATGCTATTGTCAAAGACGCAAACGCCCGAAATAAAGTTTTTCTGGATATTATTAAAAAAGAAAGTTAGTAATGGTGTTTATTAAAGCCTTGCCAGCTTTACTGTATTAAAAAGTTATAAAAAGTATTGACGACAGTACCCCATATATTTTTCCCGTCGAACCCTCGGCGGGATTTTTTAATGCCTGTTTGGCTGGTTTATCCCCCCGCCTCGTCGGGCGTTTTTCTTCTGTCGGTCCCTAATACGAAAAATATACTTTTTAGTCTATCCCCTAAAAGATAGAAAAAAGAGCATTTTTGCCGCTTTTCTATCTTTTTGGCCCTAAATTTAATTCTAAAAATTTAACTTTTAAAAATTATAAAGACTCTCTTAAAATATATAAAAAAATAAACCGCGCACAATTTACATAGTTTACATTAATTAAACATTCCGGCTAGAATGAAATATTTCCCCGATAATGCGAGGTATTTTCTAATCAGGATTATTTTTTATTCTTACCTAAAAAGCTATAAGACAAATTTAGAACTTTAAATACAGCACTAGATGTATCGTAAAGAACAAACAAATCCCAAACTAAAACTGTTGCTAAAATTGTTTGAGTAATATATTTTAGAACTACATATTGTTCACAAAAAGAAGAAGAACACCCCATAGAAACCACAACGGTTATACCGATCATCCACATTTGTTCTTTGACAGAAGAAAAGGCCTCTTGTTGAGTTTTTTCAAAGGTGGGGCGCGCGCCTGTTTTTTCCTCAACACTAATAGCAATTTCTTCCAATTTAGAAAAAACAATCCCTAATGTAGCAATATTAATAGCCAAGAGAGCAATCAATATAGTTAATAGATCTTTCATAAGAAACTCAGGCAGAAAGGTGCTCTCTAAAGCATGGCTTCCAAAAATTAATATAGCCCCTATACACAAATAAAATACTGCTGTTTTAATTTTCTGCATCATTGAATAATTCCTCTAAAAAAGGAATAACACTACCTTGTCCTTCTATACAAGCCGAATCAATAGATATTTCTTTTGCCCCTTCTTTTGATGTTTTTCTTTTTAACCCAAGTAAACGAACACTAAAATATCCCCCACCTTCTTGGGTATATCTAGCCATACTAGCCACATTTGGATCATTTTCAGATAATGTCAAAACAGACTGGTCATCGCTCGATAAAACAACTTTTGCCTGAGCAGCTGCAGTACTGCGCATAGCCGCTTCAAGTTCTTCTCCTAAATACTTAGTAATATCTGCAAAATTAGGAGCTGTTAAAACAAAGTCAACTTCCCTAATTTTCTTATCATATTTTTTTACAATATCCCAAAATAAATTCTTTTTTAAGATGGGATTAACCTGTATATTAAGACTAAGTTGTTTTACATATGGTCGAAATATGTCTAATAATTTATTAGAAAGAGAAGATGTCTCTGCGCTAACCTTGGTTTTATGTTGTACTAAAAACATCTGTTTTGAAAAGTCAAACGCTACATACACACTATGCCAATCTTCTATCTCTTTTTCAACTAACTCTGGAGTTCCAATCAACGCATGTTTTCGAAGGCCCATTTTTATTAAAAACAAATTACCTTTTCCTTCGATGAGTTGAAACTTAATCGAGGGAAAAGAGTGTGTCGGTAATGAGCGAACATATTCTGCGAACAACTCATTCTTTTTTTTATTCAATGATTCTTTATCCTCAATACCCTTATAAAAATCTGTTTGAATATAATCTTGGGGAATAAGCAAGTAGCGATAAGCATTAAAAAATAATAGACCCTTCTTTTTTACCATAAACAATTTAACCCCTCTAAATCTTGCCAAGTGATGAATATAATTCTTTCATATTATACTTTTTTATGCAACTTACACAAGTTCAAATCAAGGCTAAAATCTGGCTCCCCCTTGCACTGCTTAGCCCTAATGCTTGGGCGCATTGTTTTTGACTCAAATTGTTCACGCGCATATACTCCCGTATCTGTAAGGCAAGGGCTTTGTAATAAGTGGCCTTATCGGCTTTGAGTTTTTGGCGGTTCTTATAGGCCTGCCGTTCCCGCTTGGGCACGCCGCCGATATGCGGCTTCACTTTGGCCCGAAAACCAAAACTTACGCCATTCTTAAGGAATACTTCTATATACTCATCTTGATACGCATAAGTGATTTTTTCCGCTGTCTCCATAAGTGCCGACGTTTGTTTGTCTATAGATAACCGTTCAAATTCCGCTCTATTTAATAAACCCCGCTCGCTTAACCGCCGGATAACCGCTTCATTAAATTCCGCCTGACGAACCGTCTTGGTGGGACAGGAGGCATATCCCTCCCGTTGGCACTTATGGCAGATATAATAAAAATGCTTTCGTCCGTTCTTTTTGCCGTAGGTCGGCACCATTTTACTGCCGCACTCCTTGCAATATAACAGCCCCCGCAAAAGCCCGTCTATCAGTTTGCGCGTATAGCCGCGCTTAATGCGTTTGGCGTCTAACAGATCCTGCACTTCTTGGAAGACTTCCGCGGATACAATCCCCTCCTGCTCCCCGGGGTACAATTTATTTTTATATCGAACTTTGCCGACATACACCGGGTTGCGGATAATCCGGTATAAATGCGCGCGGGATATCGGATTCGCCGGCCAAACGACGCCGTTTTTACACTTTCGCTCAGGCAGGCCAATCCCCTTGGCTTGCACTAAACTAAGTACATTAGAAACATTTCGCTCCCGCAAAACGCTGTCAAAAATGAAGCGGATTTGTTCCGCCTGCTCGGGATGCGGCACCAATACATGACGCTCCTTATCCAGCTGATAGCCTACGGCACCAGCCCGCCCAAAAACTTGCCTTTCATGCGGGAGGCTCCCATTTTATCGCGCGTACGCTCGCTGATGATTTCCCGCTCAAACTGCGCGAAAGACAGCAATATGTTAAGCGTCAATCGGCCCATAGAGGTTTTGGTATTAAAGTTTTGCGTAACGGATATAAACGATACAGAATGTTTATCAAAAAACTCCAGCAACTGGGAAAAATCCAGTAGAGAACGCGACAAGCGGTCCACCTTATACACCACCACGCAATTTACCTTGCCCGCGCGGATATCTTCAAGCAAACGCTGTAAACCCGGACGCTCCGTATTGGCCCGGGTGAAACCGCCGTCGTCATAATGCTCACTGACGGCGGTCCAGCCTTCTCCGCGCTGGCTGGATATGTACGCCAAGCAAGCCTCCCGCTGGGTGCCTAAGGAGTTAAAATCTTGTTCTAACCCCTCGCTGGTGGACTTGCGTGTATAGACGGCGCAAAATAAGGGGCGGACGGATTCGCTCATAAACCGAAGAAGTGACATTCGTTGAAATGAATATTACCAAAAAGCATTTTGGTTCACAGATTGTATAGCAGCGCACACGTTATTCCAAACCGCCGTATTAGGAAAAATATCAGCTACGCTTCCGCGGTCAGAAAACGGCGAATACTGCAGGATACTCATATCTGTCAAAACCCCATTTTCAACGATATAGTTGATAATTTGGTCAACAAAATAAATCTGGCGGGAATCCAATTCTTTTTCATCAATAAATTTAGAAAAAGCTTGTTTAGCAGCAACCATATCTAATCCAACAATAGAACGGACAAACGCCCCTAATGGCATATCCCCTATTTCTTGCCGGTATGCTTCTTTAGACCCCAATTCTTTCCACAAGAGCTGTTCCAGTTGTTTTATATCTTCTGATGCTAAAGGTTCGTTAGATTTAAGTTTAGCAACCGCCGGGAAATTAAGATGCTCCCTCAAGAAAAAACTGACTTTTTTACGATAATTTTCCAGTTCGTTTGTTTGCAACTGGGCATCGTTTTCCTGATAGTTTGTTACATAATCAGTGAAATTAGTATCATAACGCGTCGTTGAGGATGGCGGAATAAATTTCATTAGGCCGCGAAGTTGTTGCCGAATTTTTTCTAAATCCGGCACTTGCACTCGGGTCAAATAATCCGTATGTAAAATCTGTTGAATCAGTTCTTTTTGCGCATTTACGGCAGGGATAGTTCCGCAAGGGATCAAGGCTTGAACACGTTTGATTAAGTCCGTGCACCCCCTTTTGCAACTATACCCCTTACAAAGTGAAAACTCCATGCCATACAGCAAGGCATCAAAGCGCAATGCTTCGGCATCTTCCTGTTCCGGCAGAACTAATGGAGCAATCTCTTTTTGCAAATCTAACAAATTTTCATAAGTTAAATTTTCAAAAGATTGTACAGACTGAAAACGGTCTATTGCCCGCAAATGCTGTTTCACCGCAAAGCTATCTCTGTTTAAGGCCTGGATACTGCCCAACAGTTCCCCAACAAGCCGCTTGCGCAGAGAAATAAAGAAATCATTTTGGAAAGGCAACTCTTGCAACTTATAAACCAATTCAGTTTTAATTTTAAACAGTTGCTCCTGCAGCGACACCCCGGCACTAGAACTATCTTTGTGTTCCGTTTGAAAAAACTCAAAATTAGAACAATAGTCAAAAATATAAAATCCCTTTTTATCTTCTCCATCTATAAGCCCGGGAGATAAACGCGTACCGCGGCCAATCATTTGCCAAAACTTGGCTTTACTTAATACTTTTTTGAAAAATACCAAGTTTAGGATTTCAGGGACATCAATACCCGTATCCAACATATCTACAGAAATAGCGATCTGCGGCATTTTTTTAGAATCTGAAAATTCATCAATAAGGCTTTGCGCATAGTTGGTATAGTTATCAATTACCCGGCAAAAGCCCGCGGGCAAATGCGGATACTCGGCATTAAAAATTTCTAAAATTTTCTCGGCATGTAAATGGTTCTTGGCGAAAATAATACTTTTGCCGATTTTAGTGCCATAATCTACTTTTAAACCTTTCGTCATCAGGTCACAAAGCACATGGCGAATCGTATTTTTATTAAACACCCAATCGTTTAAGGCGCTGCTGGCAATACTGTCAGGCAAATTGCCTTCTTCGTCTATAAATTTCTCTTCATATTCCTGTTTTTCAGCATCTGACAGTTCATTATAGACAATACCTTGATCTATAAATTTAAAAGTGGTTTCAAAAGTTTTATAATCTACTAAAAATTTATTTTTTACGGCTTGCGCCAGCTCGTAGCCATAAGTAGGGACACCATCTTCCAACTCAAAAATTTCATAAGTGTTTCTATCAATATCGCTCTTAGGGGTTGCGGTAAGACCTACTAATAAAGCGTCAAAATAGGTAAAAATATCTTGGTATTTTTTATAAATGCTCCGGTGCGCTTCATCCACAATAATCAAGTCAAAATGTCCGCAGGTAAACAGTTGTTTTCCATCTTCATCCTGGGCGGTATCAATACAATTCATCATGGTTTGATAGGTGGAAAATACCCCACGCGCCAACAAATTATCTTTATCTTCCACTAAATTTGTAACAGACACACTCGGCAACAGATTAACAAAATTGCGCTTCGCTTGCGTTACTAGAGAGTTTCTGTCCGCTAAAAATAAAAAGTTCTTTACCCAACCTTTATCCATCAACGTTTTGACTAGTGAAATAACAGTCCTGGTTTTACCGCTTCCCGTAGCCATCACGAGCAAGGCTTTGCGTTTATTGGCCCGGCCAAAGGTTTCGCATACAGCTTTGATAGCCTCTTTTTGATAATAACGCCCCGATATATTATTATCCACCAAAATATGCTCTAACGGCTCGCGATGAGTTAGTTTGTGGAATTCTTTTTCCAAATCCCGCTTACTGTAAATGCCCGAAACTTTCCGTTCCGGGTAGCCCCCCGGTTGATCTACCCAAATACGGGTATCATAACCATTGGTTAAGAAGATAATGGGCCGACGGCCGAAACGGCGCTCCAAATCATCAGCATATAACTTAGCCTGTTGACGCCCTTTTGCTACATCCACACTAGTTTTTTTAGCCTCAATTACAGCCAGGGGTCTGCCGTCGTCTCCAAACAATACGTAATCAGCGAAGCCCTTGCCCGCGTGATTAGGCATATGCTCAATTTCGTACTCGTCTACCCAGTTTTTGCCGTGTTCCCAGCCGCCCGCAGTAAGCATTACATCAATATAGGCCTTACGGGTCTGCGCTTCGGTAGGATCCAGGGGAACAGGTACATAAGCGGACGCTTTTTCCTCACGTTGGGCAGTTAAACGCGGGGCAACGGTTTTGTTTTCCTGTTGAAGTTCCGCCAAGGGGATGTTTTTCACTTCTGCCACGGGCATAGTGAGGTGCGGCTGTTGCTCTAGCAATTGTTTATTAAAAATATGTTTTTGGTAATTTTCGCCATAGCAAAACGCCACAAAATCCATGAAATAAAAGAGGTTTTCCAGAGCGAACGCGGCTTGCCCGGCCGTGATATTTCGGTCGTTATGGGCCGCGTTATTGCCCACTTTGCGGATATAGTTAATGCGGTTAAAAAGATCGTCTTTGATTAATTTTTTAAATGAATCAGCATGAATCAGGGTGGAAAGCGTGTCCTGATAAGGGGGTTCTAACGAGGAATCCACAGAATAGACCCATTTGACAGCCAGCTCAAGCGCGCGGCGGCACATCACCACGCTGGAAGCAATATCCACGGCAAACACTCTTTCCGCCGCGGCCGCCGCGCCGGAAAAAGCCGAAAACCGCTCATCTTGAGCTAAAAAATCAAAATTGGTCATAAGTTATTATATTTTATCCAAAATACTCCTGCATAAGAGATTTATAAAGCGTTTCTAAACTAGCTAAACGGTTCTTCAATAAAACTTTTTGTTTCTCAATGTTATAATAAAAACAAGAGAATTGTCTCTGTCGAACAAAAGATGCTTTGGGGACTAATAATCCCTGAATTTGAGAAATACTAATATTTGGTTGAGCACATCCTGCAGATAAGTTTAGTATGCTATCATAAAACCATTTCATTTTCGTGATTATATATAAAAAAGCAGTGCAACTCACCTTGTCAATATTTCTTAGGCACGCTATACGCTGATTTAATAAAGCCGGGTTTTTTTGTTTATATATAGCGGTTTTTCCAACAGTCGCTCCTGACATCGCCAACAAAATATCCTCATACTGTACAGCATATTCTGAATGTGAAGACAAAAACTGTGGTGAAAAGCAACATTTAGAGCTAGATACAACTGAACCATTTTGCAAATTACTAATACGAATAATCGGTATCCCAGCACTTAAAAATTTATCACTCGGAAAAGCATATCCCCCCGAAATTTGAGCATATGTTTTTAATGGGACTGTAACACTCTCTAAACAACTTGGATCTCCAAACATATCTATAAATTTACTTTTAATAAGTAAATCTAATTTTTCTAACTGTTGTTTTTGCAAAGCAATTAAACTTTGCACTTTATCCAAAATCCCCGCTATCCGCTTTTGTTCCAATTCAGATGGTACATATATATCCAAATTATTTAGATGCTCATTCCGAATATTATTAATATTCGCGCCTTGCGCGATTTCAGAAATCGTATGTCTATAATACGCACTATTAAAAAAATGAAACAAATACGGTGCATAAATATTTTGGGGTCTAACTACTTTACAAAAAGCCCCAAAACTAATTTTAGAAAAAGGAGAAGAAAAGAAAATGGCAGCTTTCCCGACAAGATGTTTACTTCCACTAGAGGCACAAACCAAAATATCCCCTACTCCTAGCAATTGTTTATTATTAATTTTGCTAGACCTTACATAAATCAAGTCATTAAATTCCAGTTTTTCTTGAATGTTATTTGCCCTCAAAATTGGGATATATCCTTCTGTAGGGACTTCTTTTTCATCCTTTGGAGTATAAGATACACCCCGAACCTGTTGGCAAACAGCTGCGAGTTTTATTTTATGCTTCATATTGATTTACCTCGCGTTGTGCTTGGTTCACAAATTTTCTAATTTTGGAAGAATATGATAGTTTATCTAGTTTGAGATTATGAGAAATAACATATTTTTCAAAAACATTTAGCATTGTATCAAGGCAAACCACCGCCTGCTGTAGCCTATATATTTCTTCGCCATTATTATACTTTTGCTTATCTATAAAATCACGCAATAATATGAATTTTTTTGTTGGGATTTTTTCTAATTGTTGTCTCAAATTTTTCACATCCGCCCCAAACTGCTCTATTTCCTTATCATGCGAAAACACAAATCTATGAATAGCAGTTTCTACGCGAGCCAACGAAGAAATAAATTCAGAATTATTATAAATAAAAGATAATTTTTCCCAATTATCCCTAAATTGGGATGAAAAATCTATAAAGGCAATATATATATTATCAAGGTCTTCTTTAGTGGCTTGATAATTCTTTTTAATAAGAGATTTATAGAGTTGTTGTTTGTAATTTAATTTTTGATAAATATCGTAAAATTCTTCTAAATAAGAGTGCAAATATGTCTGCAAATAATTTAATTGCAAAAGCTGTTCCTCTTGTTTTATTTTTTCTTCTTCTATTTTTCGTTCTTTGTCCCATTTTCTTTGTTGTCTCAAATTAAACCGATATGCAAACCAAGCGCCAAAAAATGCCGCCAATAAAGTAACAATCGCATTCTCCCAGTTGATATGCGTATTTTGCAAGCAATTTATAAATAGTTCCCAAACTTTCATTTCAACAGTCCTTCCAGTTCTTTTATGCCTTGGGCGATATCCTTTTCCATAGCTTTAATATCCGCTAAAATGGCTGTAGGGGCGGGATATTCTTCCGGCACATATTCTATTTGTTTGTACTTATTGATAGACAAATCGTAATCGTTATCAATAATTTCCTGTACAGGAACTAAAAAGCTCTTGTCCGTGCGTTTGCGGGTTTCTTCCTGCGCCACATTTTTAAACCGGGCAATAATATCCGGGATGTCATTCTCCTCTACAGGCGTGCGTTTATCGTCCAAACTAAAACCGTCTGCCTGCATATCATAAAACCATACTTTATCCGTTCCACCATGGCCCGTTTTCGTAAAAATCAGCACGGCCGTAGACACTCCGGCATACGGCTTAAACACACCGCTTGGCATACTGATAACGGCTTCCAGCCTATTCCCGCTGATAATTTCCTTGCGGATGGATTTATGTGCCTTAGATGCACCGAACAGCACGCCGTCCGGCACAATGGCCGCGCAACGGCCACCCATCTGCAGCATACGCAAAAACAAAGCCAAAAATAGCAGTTCCGTCTTTTTCGTTTTGGTTACTTTTAATAAATCCGCGGACACAATATCAGCATCTAAACTGCCCTTAAATGGCGGATTTGCCAAAATTTTAGAGAAACAATTTGATTTTGTATTTTGGTCGGACAAACTATCCTTATAGGAGATATTAGGGTTGGCTATACCGTGCGTCATCATATTCATAGCGCCGATACGCAACATTGTCCGGTCCATATCATACCCGTGAAACATACCATTGTTGTAGTGTTCCAGGCGGGCTTTGTTATAAAAAATCTCTTTTAAGTATTTCTCTTTCAGGTATTCGCCTGCCGACACCAAAAAACCCGCCGTACCACAGGCAGGGTCGCAAATGGTGTCACCCGGCCGGATATCCAAAAGTTCTACCATCATACGAATAATATGCCGCGGCGTGCGGAACTGCCCATTTGTGCCGGAAGTAGCCAACTTGGAAAGTAAATACTCATACACATCCCCCCGCATATCCTTATCTTTATAAGCAGGGTTGGACATAATATCATCTAACGCGCTAACGATTTTTTCCAACTGCTGGGGTGTGGGAATTTTAAAAATAGCGTCGGACATATATTTAGAATAAGTGCTATTTTTGTCCGCATGTAAATTTTTAATAAACGGGAAAACCCCTTCCTGCATCGTTTTGTACATCTTTTCCGGGGCAAAATGTTTAAAAACAGACCATTTGTAGTCTTGTTTTTTATCGCCAAAAACACTTTGGAACGGGATTTTAAGCATTTGGCTTTCCCGGCGTTTATTGTCATCAGCAATATCCAAATCACAGATAAACATTAAATAGGTAATTTGCTCGATTACATCCAAGGGGTTCGTAATACCCCCCGTCCAAAAGATTTCCCATAAATGGTCAATTTTATTTTTCAGTTCACCTGTAATCATTTTAAATTATCTCTCTTATAAAACAGACTTTATTGTATTGTAGCAATTTATCCCCAAGGTTAATATTTTAACGATAATACGAAAGGGTGGGAGACTTTTTGAGACATTACAAAAGCCCCCGCGGCGGGCGGGGGCTTTTTAGCAGACCTTCAAACTTATTTCTGCGCGGCGCGTTTTTTATCTATATATTCCTGCAATTTCGGTTTAATCACGCTCACCACCGGGCCGTACACCACCTGAACGGCGTTGCCGTTAATCACCACGCCCAGCGCACCGGCTTTTTTAAGGGTCGCCTTATCAATTTTGGAGCTGTCCTGCACATTAAGGCGCAGGCGCGTGGCGCAGCATTCCGGGTTTTCCATATTGTCCAGCCCGCCTAAGCCCGCAATAATGTTCTCCATCTGCTCGTCGCGCTCAAAAGCGGCGTCCCCGGCGGAAGGCCGTGCCGGAACTTCAGCCGGTTTTGCATCGGCCGCGGACGAGGAAGCGGCTTCCCGTTCTTTTTTGGCCTGGTAATCGGCTTTGGTGTACAGTTTGGTTTCCTGCTCTTCGCCTTCGCGGCCCGGAGTCGGCAGGTTCCACTTCAAAATCACCCATCTGAACAGGTAATAATACACCACAAAGTACAAAATGAAAATGGGTATCAGGCGAATCCAATTCGTCTTGTCGTTGCCCTGCATCACGCCGTAGAGCACATAATCAATCAGCCCGCAGGAGAACGTGGTGCCGATGGTAATATCCAGCGCGTGCATCAGCACGAACGACAGCCCCGCAAACACGCAGTGCACCACATACAACAAAGGCGCCACAAACAGAAACGTAAATTCAATCGGCTCGGTAATGCCGGTTAAGAACGAGGTCAGCGCCGCCGAAAACAGCAGGCCGCCCACCAGTTTGCGTTTGCCGGACGCGGCGGTGTTGTACATCGCCAGCGAAGCCCCCATCAGCCCGCCCATCATAATGGCGTATTTGCCCGTCATAAAGCGGGCGGCTTCAATGGCGAAATGCTGGGTGTTGTGCGAGGCCAGCTGCGCGAAGAAAATGTTTTGCGCGCCATAGTACATCGTCCCGTCTATATTCATCGCACCGCCCAGGCCCGACTGCCAAAACGGCATATAAAATACATGGTGCAAACCAAACGGAATCAGCGCGCGTTCCATAAAACCAAAAATAAACGTACCGTAATAACCCGTCTTGACCACCAGCGCGCCGCTTTCCAAAATCAGCCGCTGAATAGGCGGCCAGACGAAGAAGCAAATCACGCCCAGCACGATAGACGCCAGCGTGCAGATAATCGGTACAAAACGCACGCCGCCAAAAAAGGAAAACACCACCGGCAGTTCTATGCGGTAAAAACGGTTGTGCAGGTACGCCACGGCCAACCCCACCAAAATGCCGCCGAAAATACCCATTTCCAGCGTTTGTATGCCCAGCGTCGTGCCCACGGTGCCGGCAATGACGGAGGAAGCCAGCTGGCCGTCCGGCAGGACCTGGCCGGAAAAAACCAGCAGTTCGTGAATCGTCATATGCATAATGATAAACGACAGCGCGGCGGACAGCACGGCCACGGCTTTTTCTTCTTTCGCCATCCCCATCGCCACCGCCAGCGCAAAAAGCAGAGGCAGGTTGGCAAACACGGCGTTGCCCACGGCGCTCATCAACAGGAACATATGGTTGAGCAAAGTGCCCGTGCCCATAATGGATTCCAGCCCGTATTGCTGTACGGTGGACATATTGGAAAAAGAAGCGCCGATACCCAGTAAAAGCCCGGCTACGGGCAGAATGGATATCGGCAGGAAAAACGAACGGCCAATCGTTTGAATAACGGTAAGTATTTTATTGTTTTTGGACGATGCCATAAACGCTCCTATACGAAAAATTGCCTGCTGCAAGAAGGGGAGAGCCCCTTCTTGGATAATATCTTATTTTATGCGCCGGCTTCAACCCGCCGCCGCGCACGCCGCGCGGAAGGACAAAAATAGGAACGCCGCCGGGCGTTCCCTATCACCAATTACACAAAAGCAAAACCGGACTCCTTATTATTTATGCTGTCCCGAGCCAGGCCAACCGTCAGTCAACCCGCTTCGTCCCGTCCGGGGGCTGCGTCTGGGGCGTATTTTTCTTGAGCAGCCGTTCAAACTCCGCCGCCGGCAGCGGGCGGGAGAAATAATACCCCTGCGCCAAATCGCACCCCGTATGGCGCAGGAAATCGGCCTGTTCGCGCGTTTCCACACCTTCGGCCACCACCTGAACGTCCAGGGATTTAATCATCGCCACCGCGCCTTCAATCACTTTGTGCGCGTGCGGATTGTCTTCAAATCCGCTCAGGAATTCTTTGTCCAGTTTAATACTGTCAAACTGCAGGCTTTTCAGCACGTTTAAAGAGGAGTAGCCCGAGCCGAAGTCGTCCATCGCCACGGAAAACCCCTGGCGGTGCAGGCCGCGCATCACGTTCTGGGCGCGCTCCAGGTTATTAAAAATCACGCTTTCGGTCAGCTCCACTTCAATCAAATTATGCGCCACGCCATACTTGTCTACCAGGCGAAGCATCTGCGGGATATAGCGCGAATCATTCAGGTGCAGGCGCGAAAAATTAACCGCCACGGGCACCTGCTCAAGCCCCTTGATGTTCCACGCCGCCAAAAGCCGCGCGACTTCCTCTAAAATAAACATATCCAAACGCAGAATAAAGCCGTTTTTCTCAAAAATCGGAATAAAATCATCCGGCTTGACGAGCCCTTCCTCCAGCCGGTTCCAGCGCACCAGCGCTTCCGCGCCGCGCATTTCGCCGGTGGCAAAGTCGCACTTGGGCTGAAGGTATACGGCAAAATCCCCGTGGTCCAGCGCCTGCTCCATGGTGTTTTCAATCCGTTTCTCGTTCACAATGCGCTTGCGGTCGGATTCGTCGTAAAACTGGCATTTGTCAAAAGACATTTTCTTCGCGTTTTCCAGCGCCAGGTGCGCGCGGTCCAGCATAATATAGAAGGGAATATCTTCCGCCACTTCATACACGCCAAAGGCCACGTCAATCATCAGGCAGGAATCCTCCACCGTGCAGTCCCGGCGCAGCTGCGTGGTCAGCGCGCTTAAACGGGCGCGGAAGGATTTGCGGTCCGTATATTTAAGGAGCAGGACAAAGTTGTCTGCGGTGGAGCGGCAAAAGCATTCTTCGGGCGCGATGTTTTCGCGCAGTACGCGCGCCACCCGCTGGAGCACCTGGTTGCCGCGTTCGTAGCCGTGCAGGTCATTGATGACTTTAAATTTGTTGATGTCAAAAATAATCAGCGCCGCCCGGCGGTTCAGCCCGGCCAGTTTTTCTTCAAACTGCTCACACATACGGTTAAAGTTGTCCGCCCCGGTCAGCTGGTCCACAAAGGCGGTGTCAAAAAGCTGGCGGTTGCTGTAGGCGCGCATATGCAGGATGTAAAAAATAAGCGCGCAGAAAATGATGAAAATAGACACAAACAAAATCAGCGACAGCCACGTTAAATGCTGGGCCTGGTGCTCCACATACAGGGTGGGCAGGGCGGAAATCATATACCAATCGTTGATTTCCAGCGGAATAAAATGCAGAAAGCGGCGTTCGCCGCCGTCGCGGTAGCCCACCATGAAATGCGCTCCGTTAAGGACGGCGGAACGCAAATCCGGCAGGGTCATTTTTCCGTCAAAAGAAACGCCTTCAAGCAAATCAAACATATTGCCGAAATCCGGCTTATGGTAGCCCAGCACGGGCACGCCGCTGCGCTCCACCACCAGCGAATAGCCTTTGTTTCCCATGGCGGACAGCGCTAACAGCGGCCGATACCGTTCCGGCGGCTGCAGCGCAAAAAGCGCTCCTACGGGCCTGCCGTGGCGGCGCAGGGAAACGGACTGGACCAGCACGTCTTCCCCGTCGGACGGGTCCGCCTGGAGAACCGAAAGGTAATGCCCGGCTTCCAGCGTGCGGGCGGTAACGTCAGCGATAAAAGTGGGGCTGAAACGGCGCGGTTCGGAAAGGAAGACCTTTCCGTCTTCGGTTACTACGCCCAGGAGTTTAAAATAATTGTGCCGGGTTTGGCGGCGCAGAAATTCGGTCAGTTTGGCGGGGTCCGCCCACGGATAGGTGTCTTCTACGGTAATGGAAATGGATTCCAAAACCTGGCGGTCGGTTTGAATCAGGCGGTTAAAATCGGCGGCGGCTTCTTCGCTGGCGGCGGCCACATGGGTTTTTACGTCCTGCTCCAAAATCCCGCTGACCTGCTGCCAATAAAACGCCACGCCCGCCGCGATAATGGCCGCAGCAGCCATAAAGAAAAAGATAAACGAACGGAACGAAATGCGCGGCAAAACCATACCTCCCGGACGGCGACCGTACGGCCCGGACGGCCGTGTATTTATTATATCATTTATCAGGCGGGGAACCGGCAAAAAACAGCCCCTTTTTTTATGTTCTGCATCCCCGCCGAAGGCCGCCGCCGCGCGCCGCCCGCCGCGCATAAAAATACGCTTCATAAACGGGTTGAATTTAGCTATAATTAAGAATAAATCTTATTAAGCGGTTCCGGCCGCACAGGACCTATTCCATATGACAAAAACCGATTTTTCCGCTTTCATCCGCCCGCTGGCCGAAAAAGCCACGGGCTCTTTAACCGAAGCGCTGTTGGAGCGCGCCACCCGCGGGCTGGACGTAAATCCCGCCGCCTTGCGGGAGAAAATCCTGCCGCTTTTAACCAAAGACACCACGGTAAAAGAATTGTTAAACCATCTGCAGACGCTGGCCGCGTCGCTGACGTCCGTGGAACAGCCGGACTGGAAATACGCCGCCGGACGGCTTAAAATGGCCGAACTCTACTGCCGCCGCGCCGGCCGCCCGGCGTACGACTACCCCGCCACGCTTAAACGCAACACCGCGTGCGGCGTGTATACGCCTTTTATCCTGCAGAAATACTCCGAAGAAGAAATCAACGAAGCCGCCTCCTTTATTAACCCGGCGTACGATTTTGTATACGATTACGCCGGCGCCAACCTGCTGATTAAGCGCTACCTGGCCGAATACCAGGACGACGCGGCCGAATTCCCGCAGGATATGTTCCTGACCATCGCTTTATTAATTGAACAGAACGCCCCCAGGAGCGTGCGGATGGCGCAGGTTAAAGACACGTATGAAAAATTGGCGGACCGCAAAATTTCCCTGGGAACGCCGCTTTTAATGAACTTCCGGCGCCCGAACGGCAATTTAAGCTCGTGCTTTATCACGCAGATGGACGACAGCCGCGACTCTATTTTCTACGTGATTGACCAGATTTCCGCCATCTCCAAATTCGGCGGCGGCGTGGGGTGCAATCTCTCCCGCGTGCGCTGTAAAGGCGCGCGCATCAAAGGCATTAAAAACGCTTCCGGCGGCGTGATTCCGTGGATACGCATTATTAATGATACGGCCGTGGCCGTCAACCAGCAGGGCAAGCGCAAAGGCGCGGTAACGGTATCGCTGGACGTATGGCATATGGACATAGACGATTTTCTGGAGCTACGCACCGAAAACGGCGACCAGCGCATGAAAGCCTATGATATTTTTCCGCAGGTAGTCATCCCGGATTTGTTTATGAAAAAAGTGCGCGACAACCAGGACTGGCTGATGGCGGACCCCAACGAAATCCGTGTAAAATACAACGTGGAACTGGGCGACCTGTGGGGCGACGCGTTTGAAGCCTTCTACGCCAAACTCTACGAAGACGCCAAAGCCGGCAAACTGGAGCTTTTCCGCTTTGCGCCGGCGCGCGAAATGATGAAAAAAATTATGCGCTCGCAGATTGAAACGGGTATGCCCTACCTGGCGTTTAAAGACACGTTAAACCGCTACAACCCCAACCAGCACGACGGCGTGATTGTGGGCACCAACCTGTGCACGGAATCGCACAGCAACGTGCGCCCCACGCGGTTTGATTCCCGCCAACTGGAAGACGGCCAAATCGTCAGCCGGATGAGCGGAGGACTAATTCACGTATGCAACCTGATTTCCGTCAACCTCGCCAACATCCAAGACGATGCGGACCTGGAATCCGCCTGCCGCACTTCCGTGCGGTTTCTGGACAGCGCCATAGACTTTACCGACGTACCCGTCCTGGAAGGCGCCCTGCACAACCGCCGCTACCGCACCATCGGCGTAGGCGCGATGGGCCTGGCGGATTTTCTGGCCAAACGCAACGTGCTCTACACCAAATCGGCGGACGAGGTGGACGCGCTGTTTGAAAAATTTGCGCTGTACTGCACGCGCGCCAGCGTGGATTTAGCCAAGGAAAAGGGCACGTTTGAGGCTTACCCCGGCTCCCAGTGGAGCAAGGGGATTATCCTGGGCCGCACGCAGGACGCGTTCCAATCCTCCGCGCATAAAGACGCGTGGAACCGCCTGTTTGACGACCTAAAAAAATACGGCATCCGCAATTCGCAGATTACCGCCGTTGCGCCCAACACCAGCTCGTCCTTAATCCAGGGCTGTTCGGCCTCGGTGCTGCCGGTATACAGCAAGTTTTTCGTGGAGACGCACGGCAAGGGGAGCATTCCCAACTGCCCGCCGTTTATCAAGGAAAAATTCTGGTACTACCAGGAAAACCGCACGGTGGACCAGCGCATCGTTATTGACGTCATGAGCCGGATTAACAAATGGATTGACACCGGGATTTCCATTGAGCTTATCTATAATTTGAATATGGACGTAAAGGCCAAAGACATCTTTGACACCATCCTTTCCGCCTGGCAGAAAGACATCAAAACCTTATACTACACGCGCACCATCCAAAAGGACGGCAGCGCGCTGGAAAAAACCGAGTGCGTCAGCTGCGCCGGCTAACGGAGAACCTATGCAAAACAAAAAAATCTTTAACATTTTTGGGGACGACAGCCTCCAGCACCGCCAAATCATCGGCGGCAACGTAACCAATCTGTTTAACTTAAACAACGTCAAATACCAGTGGGCCAACAAACTCTACCGCGTCATGATGGAAAACTTTTGGATTCCGGAAAAAGTGTCCCTGTTTGACGACAAACGCTGCTACGCCGAACTCTCGCCGGAAGAGCGCAATACATACGACGGCATTCTCTCCTTCCTCGTGTTTTTGGACAGCATCCAAACCAACAACCTGCCCAACATCAGCCAATACATTACCGCGCCGGAACTCAACCTGGTGCTTTCCATCCAAACCTATCAGGAGGCCGTACACTCGCAGAGCTACGCCTATATCATTGAAAGCATCGTGCCCGCCGAAAAACGCAACGATATTTACGAAAAATGGCGGCAGGATTCCGTCCTGCTGGAACGCAACCAATATATTGCCGGCATTTACCAGAAATTTCTGGACGAGCGCACCGAACACAATTTCGCGCGCGTGCTGGTGGCCAACTTCCTGCTGGAAGGCATTTATTTTTACAACGGGTTCAACTTTTTCTACAACCTGGCTTCGCGCGGGCTGATGATCGGCACCGCCGACGAAATTAAATACATCAACCGCGACGAACTGGTGCACTGCGTGCTGTTTGCGCGGATGATTAAAGAAATTTGGAACGACCGCCCGGATTTCTTTAATAAAGACGAAGTGTATGAAATGTTCGCCGCGGCCGCCGCACAGGAAATGGCGTGGAGCAACCACATCATCGGCGACCATATCGTAGGCATCAACCGCGAATCTACCGAAAAATACACCAAGTTTATCACGAACCAGCGTTTAAAAGAAATCGGTTTAAATCCCATTTTTGCGGGGTTTGAGCAAAACCCGTATCCGCATTTGGAAAAAATCGCGGATACCAACGGGGACGGCAGCGTTAAAAGCAATTTTTTTGAGGCTAACGTGTCATCGTACAACCAAAGTTCCGCCGTGGAAGGGTGGGACGACATTTAATTCCGCCCGCACAGAGGTTCTTACGGCCCCGCGTTTGACGGCGCGGGGCTTTTTTTACGCAAAAATACTATAATTTCACATAGACGGCCCGTACGATTTTAATCCAGGAGCGCGCCCATGAAAATCGCTTTGCTCGTCCCTATGTATAACGAAGAAGACTCCCTCCCCCTGTTTTGGGAAGAGACCCAAACCGTTTTGCAAACCCTGCCGGACGCTCAGTTTGAATACGTATTCGTCAACGACGGCAGTACGGACGGAACGCTTGCGCAGTTAAAAGAACTGGCGCAAAAAAACCCGAACGTAAAAGTAATCTCGCTGGCGCGCAATTTCGGCAAAGAAGCGGCTCTTACCGCCGGCCTGTTAGAAGCCGCCAAGGCGGACGCAGTCATCGTGCTGGATGCGGACTTGCAGGACCCGCCGTCCCTCATCCCAGCGTTTGTGGAAAAATTTAAACAGGGCTTTGACGTCGTCTACGGCCGGCGCGAAAGCCGCCGCAAAGACTCGTTTTTAAAACGCTTTACCGCACGCGGGTTTTATAAATTCCACAACGCCATCGCCGACCGCCCCCTGCCCGAAGACGCGGGAGACTGCCGCCTGCTCAGCCGCCGCGCGGCCCAGGCCGTGTTGCAGCTGCCGGAGCGCGAGCGGTTTATGAAAGGTCTTTTTAACTGGGTGGGTTTTAAAACCGCCGCCGTACCGTTTGCGCGCGAAGCGCGCCGCGCCGGAGAAACCAAGTGGAATTACTGGCGGCTGTGGAACTTTGCGCTGGAAGGGCTGACGGCCTCCAGCACGCTGCCCCTTAGGCTGTGGACGTACTTCGGTTTTGCCGTCTCCGCCTTTGCGTTTGTATACGCGCTGTGGGTGGCGGTGCAGAAAATCGTTTACGGAAACCCGGTCAGCGGGTATGCGTCTTTAATGGTGGCGATTTTATTTTTCAGCGGCGTACAGCTTATTTCGCTGGGCGTTATCGGCGAGTATCTGGGCCGCGTGTTTATGGAAGTAAAACAGCGGCCGCTTTACGTGGTGGACGAAAAAATAAACTGCTGAAGTTTTGGGTAATAAACATCCCCCGGCGTAGCCGGGGGTTTTTCTCAATACGGGCGTAGCCCTC